>DPHE01000056.1:396-10594 GCA_003521815.1 Colwellia sp. | reverse complement strand
TTTTTGGAATGCAGGAACTATTGCAGGGTTAACTGACACGCAAATTATCAATTTTGCTAATATTTTTGGTTGGGATATTGATTTTGCTTTAGATCTCCGCGCTGGCGATAGCTTTCATATGATTTATGAAAAAAAATATGTTGAAGGAGAATATATAGGGGCAGGTAATATTCTTGCAGCAGAGTTTATTAATCAAGACGAGCCTTTTCAAGCTGTACGCTATACTGATGACGAATACTATACTCCCGATGGTAAAAGCATGCGTAAAGCCTTTTTACGCGCACCAGTGAATTTTAAATACATCAGTTCTAGTTTTAAGAAAAGGCGCTTTCATCCGGTACAAAAGCGTTGGAAGGCACATCGAGGTATAGATTATGCGGCCAAAACCGGCACACCGGTAGTCGCTGCAGGTGATGGTAAAGTCACTCACTCAACCTATAACAAATACAATGGTAACTATGTTTTTATTCAGCATGGTAATGGCATAGTGACAAAATACTTACATTTTTCAAAACGCGCAGTCAAAACAGGTCAACGGGTAAAGCAAGGGCAACTCATTGGTCAAGTAGGAGCCACCGGCTTAGCCGCAGGGCCACACTTACATTATGAGTTTCTCCTTAATGGCGTACATCGTAACCCCAGAACGGTAAAACTTCCTGACGCTAAACCGATAGCCAAAAAATATAAAACTAAATTTACAGCACTCTCTAAAAAACGTATAGAAGCTTTGGGGGGCTCTAAAAATGCCATGCTTGCTACAATATCGAAAGTAGAATATACACAATAAAGTGATGAGTAATATGCAGATAAATTCGGCAAAGAAAAACAACTATTACCTTGGTTTAATGTCTGGTACTAGTGCCGATGGGTTAGATTTAGCCTTAGTGACTTTCGATCAAAATAATAAACTTGAACATCATGCCAGTTATTATCAAGCTTATAATGAGCAAACTGCCGCTAAAATTACCGCTTTGTATTACGCTGATAATAACAACCCTAATAATAATGAAATAGATCGTGCTTTTGAACTAGATGTAGAACTAGCAAAACTTTTTGCGAATGCCATTAATGCCTTTTTAGTCCAAGAACAATTAAACTGTGATGATATCATTGCCATCGGAAATCACGGCCAAACTATTCGTCACCGCCCGCTAGCTAAACACCCTTTCACCTTACAAATAGGTTGCTGTCAAACGTTAGCCACCTTAACTAATATCCGCGTTATTGGTCAGTTTAGGCGTAAAGATATGGCACTTGGTGGCCAGGGTGCTCCCTTAGTGCCGGCCTTTCACCAAACTATTTTCAGTGAAAACGGTGCTAATCAAGCTGTTATTGATAAAATCGAAACAAAAAACGCCAGTGATGTTTTTGTCGTTAACATTGGTGGTATTGCTAATCTCACTTTTCTGCCTGCCACAAATAAGTTAAACGTCATTGGTTATGATACGGGGACAGGTAATGCCCTAATGGATGACTGGTTCCAGTTGCACAACCCCGATAGCAAGACTAACTATGATAAAGATGGTGATTGGGCCGTAGAGGGAAAAATAAACGATGATTTATTAAGACAATTATTATCTGATAATTATTTTCAGCTGACACCACCTAAAAGTACCGGTCGAGAATACTTTCATTTATCATGGTTAAAAAAACAACTCGGTAATATTAAGCCCATTTCCAATCAAGACGTGCAAGCCACACTCACCGCATTTACCGCAATAACCATAGTCAATGCAATTAAACAGCACAGTACTAATAATACAAACATCACTAAGGTTTACCTTTGTGGCGGCGGTGCCCACAACAAAACATTGAAAAACTTAATAAATCAACAATTAAAATCAGAGTCACAATCAAAAGGTAACACCTACAAACTATTACTCACTAAAGAAAAATGTATCGATGGCGATCAATTAGAGGCAGTAGCTTTTGCATGGCTAGCATTTGCTTATGATGAAAAACTATTAAGTAGCATGCCGGCGGTTACAGGGGCTAGTAAAAGTTGCACACTTGGCACCGTATATTTACCGTAAGGACGACAAATAACTCTATGTAAATAAACAGTAATGGTTGATGTTTTTTCTGTTATATTTATTTACAACTGAATAAAAAACAAACTAAAGTGAACTAAATTTATAGTGAGTACTCTAATTTATTGCGTCTAGTATTGATAATAATAGGAGGAGCTATGGAATTTAACGATATTCATATTGGTATGAAATGTGGTAGTAAAAAAGGCAGCGGTACCGTGACTTGGATTGATGGTTCAACTCGTAGAATATATTTAGCAGATAGCTGTAACAATAATAGTATTGAAGTAGAGTTCGAAGAGATCATAGAAGATGCTCAAGCACACAACACAGAAGATACTTTTTATTAAGAAAAATCACCTAAAAACTTTATAATTATAACCCCGAAAACGTCTGTTATCAGGTTTTTTTCTTATAGAATATAGCGCCCGTTGCACATTGTTTCACATGCCAACAAACCCATTACCCTCATGTTAACAATAAAATATAGATTAATATTATTATAGACTTACCGGCAATTTTCCTAGCACTTTTTTCTCACCAAAAATTATCGCCATACTCGCAATATAGCCAGAACTATACGCATGCTCTTTATTAGATTGCCCGTCTGTTTTTTGATAAATATGATCATCAAAAGTGACCAACACTATGTCAGTTAACTCAATATAAGGATGCAATAAATACGGAGAGCCTTTAGCAATTAACACACTCGGTACTTTTTGCTTTTGTGCTTGTTGTAACTGAGAACTGAGTAGCAGCCCATAACCGATTTTATCTTGGTCATTTTTCATAGACGTAATTTGAGTTAACCGATCTTCTACGCCTCCCGTATCGACAACGCTACTTACCGCACTGGCTATTTTAGTATCAATCGTTGCAATCACTAAGTCTGCCTTTGCTAGTTTTTCCCCGTGTTGCAATTGTACTTGCGTATCGCCTTCTGAAACAACCGTTGCACTAACCTCAGGAACCGCTTTACCTGCATTTTTCCATTGATTTATAATGGCTTGTTTTAACGCACCAAACTCTTGCCAATTCAATACAAACAAATGAATGCGATTAATCTCGTCAATATTAACAGGAAGAATAGTTTTTTTAGCCGTTAACTGAACCACGGCATTATCAGCTAAGGCTTGCTCAAGCGCTAAATGTTTTGGTTGAGCTATTATCTGCTCCGCTAATAGGAATTGTTGGGCAAGCGAAATTTTAGGTAATTGACAATATTGTGCTCTGTAACGGTTTATTCTTGCAATAGATTGCGTTAATTCTTCAGACGATAGTTCCTTTTTATGAATTTTTTGCTGTAAGCTTTGTGCAACATCTTTGATAAATTGATAAAACAGTTCTATATCTTCAATCTTTCTTATTTTAAAAGGCATTACCGCTAAATCAGCGCCCGCAACAAAGGTTTCAACGACGGCGGTCACTTCATCAAAATAGTGGGCAATACCTGCCATATCAAGAGCATCAGTGGCAATAATGCCATCAAAACCCATTTTTTCTCTTAACAAGTCAGTTAATATTTTGCGTGACATGGTCGCTGGTCGAATAATTTGTTCGCCAGTATTATTTACTACAGTAGAATCATCTAGGGCTGGGTATTGAATATGAGCTGTCATAATCATCGCCGGTTCGCTGTGATCAATAGCCCACTGAAAAGGAGCTAAATCTTTCTTTACTATGGTGGCTAAATCATGAGTAACAAGTGGTAAACCTAAATGACTATCAATATGGGTATCACCGTGTCCAGGAAAATGCTTTAAGGTTGCCATCACACCATTTTGTTGAAAACCATTGACTGCAGCAACACCTAAATCAGCTACTTGCTGAGGGTTTTCACCAAAAGAACGAGTATTTATAACGGGGTTATTCGCGTTGGTATTTACATCAATCACTGGTGCGTAATTATTATTAAACCCTAACGCCGTGAGTTCTCTTGCGATAACCGTACTTGTTTGTGTAGCAAACGTAACGCCATGATCAAGATAAGTCGCACCAATTGCCATATTGCCAGCAAACGAAGTAGCGTGAGGTAAACGCACCACCCTACCACCTTCTTGATCAATAGAAATTATTAATGGCTGTCCTGACGGAGATTGCACCGCCGCCTGCTGTAAATCATGGGTTAGCTGAATTATTTGCTTGGTCGTTGCTAAATTTTCAGCAAATAGTACAACACTACCAAGACCAGTTAAGGTAACCATATCAGCTAATGCTTGTGGCAGTTTGGTCACGGGTTGTAAGCATTGCCTAGTTGACCCTGATTGCTCAGTTTCCCCTAATTTAGTAGACGAATTTTCAGGACAAAAATAGCGAATATCTAACGCCATTTTTGTCGCTACTAATCGTTCAAAATCAGAAAATTGTTTTGTTAATTTTAACGCTTTAGTCATAAAGTTATTTGAACTATTCTTATTTGACGCATCTTTATTAGGTACCTTTTGAGTAGGCAATGCGTAACACGTACTTAAGGTAAAAAAACAAAGACTGATAAAGTAAAAAGTAACATACAAAATTTTTTTACTTTTTAAAAGTCTATCTGTCATTCAACGAGTGCCAAAACATTTTTGACCAACTTATCGATACCTGATGCAGCTTCAGTTAACGAGGTTGCCAACATGTAAGCCGGCGTAGACACGACTTTATGAGCTTGATCTATAACTATATCGTCAACATTGCAATTATTATGCACTAACCCTTGCGCTTCTATTAATGAAGCAGTATCTGAATCAGTGCCAATGGTTCCTTGCACACCTTTAGGATAAATGAATGGCAACATCGCCGGTGCAATGCACATATAACCGGTGGGTTTATCTGCGTTAGCAAAAGCCTGACAACTCGCTAACACTTCTGCGTTCACTTGATAATTTTCAGCATCAAGCGCAAAACCACATAAATTTTTTGCCGCACCAAAACCGCCCGGGACAATTAAGGCGTCAAAATCTTGCTCACGTAACTCGCATAAATCTTCCACATCACCACGGTTAATTCGAGCGGCCTCAACCAATACATTACGCGTTTCATTTTCACTAACTTCACCTGTTAAATGATTAATAACATGATGCTGAGCAATATTGGGCGCAAAACAATGATAACTTGCACCATTTTGTTCTATGGCTAACAGCGTTAATACCGTTTCATAAATTTCACTGCCATCATAAACACCACAGCCACTTAAAATTACAGCTACTTTTTTCATGTTAATTCCTCTAGGTTAATTTTCTCATTCATATTAATTTTTCATTACTGTTAATTTTAATCTGACATAGTAACACCACCGATACAGCAGAGAACATTAATACCGCAAAAGGAAAAGCGGTACCATCATAAAAGTAAGCTAATATCGGCCCAGCTAACGCACCAATGCCAAATCGTAACGTCCCTATAACAGCGGTCGCCGTACCAGAGTGCTCAGGAAACTTAGTAATGACTAAGGCATCTGAATTAACTGCTACCATAGAAATCCCCCCATCAAGGGCAAGATAGAGACCACAGTATAAACAAGGGGTAATGAAAAACAATTGACGACTAATAATGTTATTGAAGCAATCAAGGCACAAGTTAAACCGTACTTCAGCATTTTTCGTGAACCCTTACGTACCACTAAGCGCGTATTAATAAAATGAGCACTCATTAATGCCAATACCGTAATACCAAACAGTATACTAAAGTTAAATTCTGACACGTTAAATACAGTTAAATAAACAAAAGGAATTGCCGTAATATAAGCAAAAAAGGCCAGTGATATCATCATGGAACTGATAATATCAAATCGTGCATCATTATTTGAAAAAACAATTTTATAGCGTGTTACAAAGCTAATTTCTTTACCTGGTTCGATGGTGTTTTTAACTACTTCTGGCAAGTATTTTACTACCAATAACAATATCACCACACTATAAAATGACAACACATAAAAAATCATCTGCCAACTGTGAGCAATTAATAACACGCTACCAATACTCGGAGCGATCATCGGCGCTAACATCATGATCATAGAGACATACGATAGCCCTTTTGCCGTGTTTTTTTGATAATACTCTCGAATAGCACTTGGCACTACAACCGTTGCGGCACTACTAACAAATGCTTGAATAAAACGTAGTACTAAAAATTGCTCAATATTACTGACAAAAGGAAGTAACAAACTGGCCAATAAAAAACCACTCAAACCAAATATCACCATTTTTCGACGTGAAAATTTATCCGCCATGGGGCCAAATAACACTAATCCTAAAGCATAACCAAACAAGTAAATACTTAAGCTGTTTTGTACCATAGGCATATCTGTGGCTAAGTATTCGGCCAAAATAGGCATAGCCGGTAAATACATATCGATTGCTAATGGTGACAAAGCCATTATTGATGCTAATAACGGCAATAATAATTTAAATGATATTCGATTGGGCTTATTTAGAGTGTGGGTCATTTTATGATTGCTCTTCTAGCGGGTAATTGCACGTCTTGTTCAGCATTGGTAAACTTACGGTTATATTACCGGGCAATAAAACACCAATTTATTGTTCCTTTTCGATAAAATCAATCACTTGTTGATACAAAAAAGCAGGGAAGATATTTTATCTAATAAACATATTATTAATTCTACATTGACAACATAAACTGTATCAGTTTCATTCTCATTATTGTGTACATGTTATTAAACTAAATTATCGTTACACTGTCATCACATCTTTTGATAGTTAGCAAAAAAGAACCGACCATATTTATGAATAATTATTTTTTATATCTAATCACCGTTTTTTTTGGGGATCAACCTGGATTGCCATTAATTACCAACTAGGCGATGTGGCTCTAGAAGCTTCTATAACGTATCGCTTTGCACTCGCTACTTTTATTTTGTTTTCTTTTGCTAAAATAAAGTAATTACCAAGCAAGTGTAGTTGGTGGTGCTTTTGGCTTATTCGGTATCGCGACGCTTTTTTGGCCGCAATTAACAGATATAACGATAGGCAAAGCCACATTATTAGGATTAGGCATGTGCTTACTAGGCACTTTTTCTGTAAAATTAACGACATTAATTGGATTAAAACCTCTGAAACATGACATAAATTTGTTATCATTAATTTATATTATAAAATTATATAAATAACTTAAAAGCAACTAGGTAACCCAATGCAACGATTAGCTCCCGCTTTACGTCAAGACAATGTACCACTAGACCTTATTTCATTAATCAAAACTATTTTAGCCGCAACCAAAGAGATTTCTTTTCGCGTTAGCCAAGCACATCTAGGTGATTTAATGGGGTCAACCTTAGATGAAAATATCCAAGGTGAAGTACAAAAAAAATTAGACGTGGTCGCTAACGAATTATTTAAAGATATTTTACTTGAATCAGGTTTTGTTAAAGCGATTTCGTCTGAAGAAGAAGATACCTCAGTAGCAGGCAATGATAATGGTAAGTACCTTGTTTCATTTGACCCGTTAGACGGCAGCTCAAACATCGACATTAACTCACTTATTGGTACCATTTTTTCTATCCATGAAGCACCAAAAGATATGGCTGCTGATGACTCAGATATGTTCAAACAAGCAGGTCATCGTCAAGTCTGTGCCGGTTATGTATTATATGGCCCTGCAACCATGTTGGTTATGACCACGGGCAGCGGCACGCATTTTTATGTATTAGACAGAACACACGGCGGTTATTTATTAGTTGAACGCAACGTACAAGTACCTGTTGATACGCAAGAGTTTGCTGTTAACATGTCAAACCAACGTTTCTGGCAAGCGCCAATGCAAAATTACATCAGCGACTTAATTGCCGGTAACTCTGGAACACGTGATAAAAACTTTAACATGCGCTGGATTGCTGCCATGGTTGGCGATATTCACCGTGTTTTATGTCGTGGTGGTATATTCACCTATCCTACTGACAGCAAAAACGCAGAACAACCTTATAAATTGCGTTTAATGTATGAAGCAAACCCTATGGCATTTCTTCTAGAACAAGCCGGTGCTTTAGCCATGACTAGCGAAGGCCGTATTATGGACATAGAGCCAAGTAGTATTCACCAAAGAGTTGAAGTGATTATGGGCTCTAAAAACGAAGTGGAAATGTGTTTAAGTTATTATAAATAATCCCTAGTTGTCTCAAAAAAAGCCTTACTTTGTTAAGGCTTTTTTATTGCCTGTAAGAAAAAATTTGGCCTGCTAAAAAGTCATTAGCGCTCGGTTGTCACTGAGATCAGCTAAAGAGACTAAAGCGGATGTTACTGATTAAAAATCAGTTTTTTCTGACCATTAGAATTTTCACTCTATCAGTTATTGCTTTACATAGATGGAAAATTTATTAAATATCAATGACAGCGATAAAAACGTAGCATAAAAAAAGCATATAATAAAAAATGTAAATGCTAAACAAAGACAAGTACTGACATAGCTTGATTTTTAAAATAATTAAAATCAAGTGTTTAAGCTAAAACTGTAATAAGCTACTATTAAAATTTTTGTGGAAATCAGTAAAATTTAAAATATTTTGGACGTTAAAATTAGCCGAACTTTTAAAAGACAACAGGATTGACAATGTGCTCAAATACAATAAAAAATAGATTGGTAATGACACTTTTGGCTCTAAGCTTTGTTGCTTCTTCTGGTGTTAATGCGAAAAACAGCCTATTCAAACCACGACCAGCTATTTATTCCTCCTACCAAATAGCTCAACCTTATTGGGCTGAAAACGGCATGGTATCTAGCCAAGAAGCAATAGCTACAAATGTTGGTGTTGCTATTCTAAAACAAGGCGGTAATGCAGTAGATGCTGCCGTGGCGGTTGGCTTTTCATTAGCGGTGACCTACCCCAGAGCGGGTAATATTGGGGGGGGTGGTTTTATGATGGTTTACATCGCAAAAGAGAACAAAACCATTGCGATAGATTATCGAGAAATGGCACCTGCAGCTGTACATAAGGATATATTTTTAGATGAAAACGGTGATGTAGATAATCAAAAAGCTCGCTTTCATGGTCTTTCCTCGGGTGTACCGGGTACTGTTATGGGTTTAGAGTTAGCATTGAAAGAATATGGCACGATGACGCTTGCACAAGTAATGCAACCGGCAATAGATCAAGCTGAAAAAGGCATTGTTGTGACGCGAGATTTATCAGGTTCATTATCAGCGATGAAAGATCGTTTGAGCCACTGGCAAAGCACCAAAGACATTTTTTATCCAAATAAAGGACAGCCATTAGAAATAGGCCAATACTTCTATCAACCTGAATTGGCTAACAGTTTAAAACTGATTGCTAAGCAGGGTAGTAAAGGTTTCTATCAAGGTGCCATCGCAAGTAAAATTGCTTCGGCTGTGCAAGAAGCGGGTGGCGTAATGACCGTTACAGATTTAGCTAATTATCAAGCCAAAATTAGGCATCCCATTATAGGGACATATCGTGGTTATGAGGTCATTTCTATGCCACCACCCTCATCGGGTGGCACTCATCTTGTACAAATTCTAAATACCTTAGAAAATTACCCTATTGAGCAGTGGGGTCATAATAGCGCTGACTCTATTCATGTAATGGCTGAAGCAATGAAGCGTGCTTATGCTGATCGTAGTGAGTATCTTGGTGATGATGATTATGTTTCTGTGCCAATTAAAGCTTTAACAAATAAAGCTTATGCCAATAGTATTGCTCAACAAATTGATATGAAGCGAGCAACAGCAAGTGAGTTAATCAAACCCGGACAACTTGCCCCTTATGAAAGCCCACAAACAACTCATTTTTCTGTCGTTGATAAATGGGGAAACGCAGTTGCCAATACCTACACATTGAACTTTAGTTATGGCTCTGGGCTTGTAGCCAGTGGCACAGGTATTTTGATGAATAATGAAATGGATGACTTTTCTTCGAAACCAGGTGTTCCTAACGGATATGGTTTATTAGGCGGAACCGCTAATGCGATAGAACCAAAGAAAAGACCACTAAGCGCGATGACTCCTACTATAGTGTTAAAAAATGGTGAGTTGTTCCTTGTTACAGGTACACCCGGTGGTTCGAGAATTATCACGACAACATTACAAATTGTGATGAATGTTATCGATCATCACATGAATATTGCAGAAGCAACCAATGCCACGCGCATACATCACCAATGGTACCCTGATGAAATTCGTGTAGAACGAGGTTTGAGTATTGATACCGTTAAACT
>DPHE01000056.1:0-165 GCA_003521815.1 Colwellia sp. | reverse complement strand
ATGAAAACTAAACAGGGATTATTTGGTGCAACAGATCCCCGTAGTAGGGCCGGTAAAGTCGCTGGTTATTAAGGCTAACTGAATTAGAATGATAATCAGGACTCCGAAAAAGTAGCCCTATTATTGGGTTATTTATTTTTTCCACCCCACATCAGGTGTCCAGTC
>DPHE01000016.1:8688-43782 GCA_003521815.1 Colwellia sp. | reverse complement strand
CTCTGTTGAACAATCCTAGCTAAACTTCCCTGTATATCTACAACGATTAGACCGCAATTTTCTTTCCGAAGCATAAGTCCCTCCTAAATAATAAAATGTCGATATAAACTTATAACGCTCTGGTTCATATTTTATTTTTGCTGATAACACATAACAGACTAACGTCAAAAATAACATTAAACAATGTATAATTCTAGTCAACAAACGTTTACTTTTTGTGTTGAAAAATCTTTATATTTCCATTGCTTCAATATTCACTATTTCACTGCGATTCAAGGTGATTTTGAAGCGTTGTAAATGTTCTCCGTCTTGATCTACACAGCGTAAAATAAGGTTGATTTGATAACGACGCTCAACGGCTTGGCTCGATACTTTTTGTCCCTCTACACTATATAAACGACCCGCTCCTTTTTTTAAAAAACGTACAAAAGGTGTTAAATTAAAGAATAAGCGTTGTTGTATTTCACCATATCCTGGTAGAAATTCTTTAGTGAGCACCCTATTGTCACAACGAAAATGCAGTAACCGTGCTGCTTGTTTATTTTGCTGTCTACGCTGTTGAAATAAGGCATTAACCGATTTAGGCAGATCTTGAGTGGCTATATATTCCAGCCATAAAATTTCGCTAAGAATACGTTTTTTATTAACACTGTGACGAAATAAATTTTGCCACTTTGGCCGACCTTTTTGAATTTTTCGCCAGATAAGACCCGTAATATCTTCCTTAAAGGTTTCACGTAATCCATATATTAGGCCTAAAAAAGCAATCAACGCTAACGTTACTTCAGTAAAGCTTGAACGAGCATTAAGTACTAAAAGCATCACAAAAGCCATTATGACTGCCGTAACACCACCTCGAACAAAACGCTTTAGGTTTAAGTCTAAATAACGAGTTTCCTTTTGAAACACCACGCCATACTCAATTAATCGCTGTAGTAAAAGCATTTTATTGGTGATCCTATTTGGATCATTTAGGGTAACCTTTGAGTTATATTTACATGCGGTACGGTAATTATTTTCGTCTTTGCATAACACAAATAAAAATTCACGCTCTGCCGAAAAATCACTGCTTTTTGGTCCTTTTAAGAGAAGTTTTAAAAAAGATTGCTCAACATGCCAACTTAAATAGTTATCTGCATTGTCAAAAAAAGAGCTAAGTTTATTATCTGACGGTGTATAGCGGCGCAATTTTTTAGTTAAGCCTCTTATTTGTTCGGCTAATTCGATCGCTGCAGGATAAAATTCTTCTGCGCTTTTTAGTTTTACTGTTTGTTTGATATCGGCATCAAGCGCAATTTTTAATTGGTAGGAATATAGATTAAGGTTTAAACGATAATCACTTTGTGCTTCCTTTTTTTCGCCAACAAAACGCCGACTAATAAAACGACTGCGTACTAAAGGTAAGTGTAATTTCGCTGAATAATAAGCGCTATGGCTTTTGATATTACTATAAAAGTAATCTTCCGCATTCAAGGTACTTGGACTAATGCCCATTTCAACCGGGAGAGAAAAATACAGATCAATGCGTTGCTGTTCTTGTGGGAGCAATTGGTGGCTAATTTTAAATGAGAGATTTTCATCTTGACTCAATGTAATTTTATTCACGCCCTGATAACTATCCTTATAAGAATCAAATTATACCCATTGAATTAATTCATTCACAACTTTGCGATAATTATTTCAAGTAGTTATAATTAAGTATAGCAATAAAGCTAAACCTGCAGCTATAACATAAACAAAATTAATACGAAGTTATACCTATAAAAGCATAAAGCGCAAATCATATCCTTTTTCCATAACGCTATGATTTTGACAGTCTAAGTGTTTATTCATTGAAGGTGAACAACACCAATTCTATTCAATTTATTCTCATCTCGGTGCTATCTAAGCGGTTTAATAACAAGTAATATTTATTTGATTTGGTACCGCACTATATAATAATGCTACACTGAGCAAAATAACTAATAATTGGCTTAAAAGTACTCTAATGACTGCTTCTTCATCTGAAACACTATTAGCGCAAGCGCAACAAGTATGCAAAAAAAAAGGCGCTCGCTTTACCAGAGTACGTGAGCAAGTGTTTTTATTACTGGCAAAACATGAAGGCGCTGTTGGTGCATATGATTTATTAGATCAACTTAAAGAAGTTGATAGCGCAGCCAAGCCTGCAACAATATATCGTGCATTAGACTTTCTGTGTAAGCAAGGCTTTGTTCATAAAATAGAATCTATTAATGCCTTTGTTATGTGCCATCATTTTGGTGATTGTGACCATCCTGTGCAATTACTTATTTGTGACCAATGTGGTCATGTTGAAGAAATTCAATCAAATAATTTTGATTTAGCACTTCGTTCAATGGCTGATGCCAATGGCTTTACTATTAGTCATCAAATTGTTGAAGCACACGGCAATTGTAGGTTGTGTAATATATAATATTATAGCACTTAGACTAGCTAAGTCATCTTCTTGAATAGCCCAATAGCTAGCTTATCTATCACTAAATCAAGCGCTGTTTTTTTGAACGTTTATTTGCATTAAAATTTGATCAGTACATACAAGCCTACTTTGAACAACACTTTGTACTTAAACGTAACAACAAAACTGTTAAGCTAAACTGGATTGGTTTTGAGGTTAAACGAGGGAAGCTGTTTGTTTACCAAGAAAGTACGCATAAAGACTCTTTAGCTAATTTGATGGTAAAAAACACTCTACTCACTGGAACTTACCCCAAGCAGATAAATGATTCCATGATACTGCTTACCGCATAACAACGAGCTATCTGCAATAAAGATTAATCTTCTTCTAACACATGTGGCCCAGAATAATTGTCAAAACGAGAGTATTTACCTTGGAACGTTAAAGGAACGCGGCCAATAGGTCCGTTACGTTGCTTACCAATAATGATTTCGGCCATGCCTTTAAATTCACTGTCATCATGATAAACCTCATCGCGGTAAATAAATAAAATCAAATCGGCATCTTGCTCAATGGCACCCGACTCACGTAAATCTGAGTTAATTGGGCGTTTATCTGAACGTTGCTCCAAGCCACGGTTAAGCTGAGACAGTGCCACTACTGGTACTTTCAATTCTTTCGCTAACGCTTTTAATGAACGTGAAATTTCAGAAATTTCTAAAGTACGATTATCAGAAAATTGCGGTGCACGCATTAGCTGTAAGTAATCAATCATAATCATAGAAATACCCCCATGATCGCGATGGATACGTCTTGCTCTTGAACGTACTTCTGTCGGCGTTAAACCTGCAGCATCATCAATAAACATTTTACCATTTTCAATTAACAAACCCATGGTAGAAGACAGTCGAGCCCAATCTTCATCGTCTAATTGACCTGTACGAATTTTAGTTTGATCAATTCGACCCAAAGACGCTAACATCCGCATCATAATTTGATCTGCCGGCATCTCTAAGCTAAAGATTAGCGCAGGTTTATCTTGCGTCATAGCCGCATGCTCTGCCAAGTTCATCGCAAACGTTGTTTTACCCATCGATGGACGCGCAGCAACAATAATCAAATCTGATTCTTGCAAACCTGCTGTCATTTTATCTAAGTCAGTAAAACCACTAGGTACACCTGTTACACCACCGGTATCGGTAGAACAAAGTTTTTCAATTCTATCTACCGTTTTTTCTAAAACAGTATGAATACTTTCAGGGCCTTCTGATTTACTTGCACGTTTTTCAGCAATAGCAAATACTTTAGTTTCGGCAAAATCGAGTAATTCAGCACTACTGCGCCCTTGTGTATCATACCCCGCTTCAGCAATTTCATTTGCCACACTGATCATTTCACGTGTTACTGCACGTTCGCGAACAATGTCAGCGTAAGCAGTGATATTCGCCGCACTTGGCGTGTTTTTCATCATTTCAGCTAGATAAACAAAGCCGCCCGCATCATCTAGTTTTTGATCGTTTTCTAATGCTTCTGATAAAGTAATTAAGTCAACCGGTTCCCCGAACTCAATTAATGTTCCAATAGTTTCAAAAATCAGCCTATGTGAACGACTATAAAAATCTGCAGCTACCGTTTTTTCAGTCACCCGATCCCACGTTTCATTATCAAGCAATAAGCCACCTAACACCGATTGTTCAGCTTCCAGAGAATGGGGCGGTGTTTTTAATTCATCAATTTGCTTGTCTTTGATAAATTGCCTTTCTTTGGCAAATTTACCGAATTTTTTATCTGCCATTTACTTAGCCTTAGCGTGAAAAATTTTGGAAGGAGTAATGTAGCAGAAATCAAGATAAAAATAGAGAGCCAAGTAAAGAAAAACCGTATCTATTTACCTTTATTTGAAGAGACCATAATGATGTAAATAGAAGTTAATGTGGTGTGTTACAAAGCTAATGGCCTTTCACCTATAAGTAAAAAACTCATTACAAAAATAAAAACGCGGCATTATTTTACATTTATAAAATAATGTCCCATATTTACTAGAGGACTAGAGGTTCACTAGTAATTAAATAGTAATTAAAGGATGTTGTCACTATGAAAAACTTAAACCGAATAAAGAACAAAATAACTAACAAAGCCCAAACGGGTTTTACTCTAATTGAATTGATGATTGTCGTAGCCATTATCGGTATTTTAGCCGCTGTAGCCTTGCCTGCTTATCAAACTTATACGAAGAAAGCTCGTTTTTCTGAAGTCGTTTTAGCAACTTCTGCCGTAAAGACTGCTATTGAAGTTTGTTACCAAGGTCGTGGTAAAGGTGATTTAACGGCATGTGATACCGCTGCAGAAATTGGTATAACACTAGCTGATGCAGCCGCCGGCACTGACGTTGCATCAGTAGTAATAACAGGTACTACAGCAATTATTACAGCTACAGGTGTAACAACATTAGATAGTGATACTTATATTCTAACACCTGCAGAGTCCGGTGGAACATTAGTATGGACTCAAACAGGTACTTGTGTTGCTAGTGGACTATGTTAATAAGTAGTTAGCAATATTAAGTGGGGTCTGTTTAACTTTAGCCCTTATTTGATCTCTTTTCTAAAAGCTCCTTCGGGAGTTTTTTTACCCTAAATAATAACCTGCAAGTAACGTATTCACTAACATAGATTTTTGTTCTTTTAACCCATATTACGTTACACTAAAATTCAACGAGCTCATTGTTTTTATTCAAGAGGTTATGTTAAAAAGCTATGAAAGGACATCACCAACAATCGAGTGTTTTATCCGCTTTATCTAATGAACAGTTAATTCCCCTTAGCAGTATTAATGATATTTTTGACGATTATATTGGTAAAAATAAACCTTTTATTCGTTTTCTTGTTGAAGATAAGCACATTGATGGTAAAGAAATTGCCAAAATTCTCTCCTATAAATTTGGTTATCCCTATATTCAGTTGGCCAATTTTGATACTAGCCTACTACCTGAAGGTATTCGTAATGAAAAACTGATCACCAAACATAATGCTTTACCGTTATTTTTACGCGGAAAAGTATTATTTGTCGCCATGTCAGATCCTACCAATATTGATGCCTTAGAAGAAATTCAATTTAATACGGGCTTTAGCACCGAGCTAGTATTAACTGATGAACCTGGATTACAAGGTTGTATCGACAAATTATTGGAAGATGAAAGTGATGCCCTTGATATTACGGCTATGGATGCAGAAGAACTTTCTGGCTTAGAAGTTCAAGAAGACAAACAAGAAGATGATACTACAAGCGATGAAGACGATGCCCCTATCGTGGTATTTATCAATAAAATATTGCTTGATGCCATAAAAAAGGGTGCTTCAGATTTACATTTTGAACCTTATGAAAAATATTTTCGTATTCGCTTTCGAATTGATGGCATATTATCTGAAATTGCCCGACCACCGGTGAGTTTATCTTCACGTATGGCTGCACGGTTAAAAGTTATGTCAAAATTGGATATTGCTGAACGACGGGTTCCCCAGGATGGACGCATAAAGCTCGCCTTATCAAAGAGAAAATCCATAGATTTTCGAGTTAGTACCTTACCTACCCTATGGGGTGAAAAAATTGTAATGCGCATTCTTGATTCGTCTAGCGCCATGCTAGGTATTGACATGCTTGGCTATGAACCTGAGCAGAAAGAAATTTACATGGCGGAACTAGAACAACCTCAAGGCATGATCTTAGTAACCGGCCCTACCGGCTCAGGTAAAACAGTTTCCTTATATACCGGTTTAAATATTTTAAATACGCAAGAACGTAATATCTCTACTGCGGAAGATCCAGTAGAAATAAACCTTGAAGGTATTAATCAAGTTCAAATTAACAATCGTGCTGGTTTAACTTTCCCTAGCGCATTACGAACTTTTTTACGACAAGATCCTGATATTATTATGGTAGGAGAGGTTCGTGATTTAGAAACCGCTGAAATATCAATAAAAGCGGCACAAACTGGCCATTTGGTCTTATCTACCCTACATACTAACTCTGCCGCTGAAACACTTACCCGTTTACTTAATATGGGCGTACCTTCATACAATGTTGCGAGCTCTGTTACCCTTATTATTGCCCAACGTTTAGCAAGGCGTTTATGCCCGCAGTGTAAAACCCATGAAGAGGTGTCAGAAGCACAATTGGCTGAACAAGGCTTCCCGGTAGAAAAATTAAGTCAAATAAAGTTATTTACACCCGTAGGTTGTGAGCAATGTACTGGCGGTTATAAAGGCCGAGTCGGTATTTATGAAGTGATAAAGATTAGTCCAAAAATTTCGTCTATTATTATGGAAGGTGGTAACTCGCTCGACATCGTTAAGCAATGTCAAAAAGAAGGTTATCACAATTTACGCCAATCTGGATTAATAAAAGCGATGAATGGCATAACAAGCCTTAAAGAAGTTAATCGCGTAACCAGTGTTTAGATAACAATTAGGTGAAACTATGGCTTCAGTAGTTACAAAAAAGAATACTCCTAAGGCTAAACCTTTAGATGTCTTTGTTTGGTACGGTGTAAACCGTAAAGGAAAAAAAATTAATGGTGAGCTTTCGGCTCATAATGTTATTGAATTAAAAGCACAGTTGCGTAAGCAAGGCATCACGCCAAGCAAAGTTAAAAAAAAGGCTAAGCCACTTTTTGGTTTAGGCGGTGACAAGGCCATCACACCTAGTGATATTGCGATTATATCACGACAGATAGCGACCATGTTAGGCGCGGGCGTACCTTTAGTACAAACTATAGAAATGATTGCTAAAGGTCACAATAATGGCCATATGCAAAAAATGCTAACTGATATCGGACACAAGCTTTCTTCGGGTATTCCCTTATCTGACTGTTTACGGGACCACCCTCGGTATTTTGATGATTTGTATTGTGATTTAGTTGCTTCTGGTGAGCAATCCGGTTCGTTAGAAACGATTTACAACAGAATTGCTACCTACAAAGAAAAAGCTGAAGCGTTAAAAGAAAAAATAAAAAAAGCCATGACCTACCCCATTGCGGTATTAGTTATTGCTACCATCGTCACTTCAATATTACTGATTTTTGTTGTGCCCGTTTTTCAAGAAATATTTGCAGGCTTTGGCGCTGAATTACCTGCTTTTACTCTCTTTGTTGTTGGTATATCTAATTTTATGGTCGCCTATTGGCATATAGGGTTAGGTGCCATTTTTGCTTTTATCTTTTTGTTTAGGCGTGCTCATAGAAATAGTCGCAAGTTACGTGATCAAGTTGATAGAAAAATACTAAAACTTCCTGTTATTGGTGATTTATTAAAAAAAGCAGCGGTTGCTCGTTATGCCCGTACATTATCGACCACTTTCGCTGCAGGCGTACCTTTAATTGATGCGTTAGAGTCGGCAGCCGGTGCCTCAGGTAATGCGGTATTTAGGGATGCGATTCTTGAGGTTCGTGCTGAAGTAACCTCTGGTATGCAAATGAACCTAGCCATGCGAAATTGTAATATATTTCCTGATATGGTTATTCAAATGGTAGCTATTGGTGAAGAATCCGGCGCTGTTGATGAGATGCTGTCTAAAGTGGCTAATGTTTATGAATCTGAAGTCGATAATGCAGTTGACAATTTAACTGCGTTGTTAGAACCTATCATTATGGTAGTACTTGGTGTAGTGATTGGCGGATTAATTATTGCGATGTATTTACCCATATTCCAAATAGGTATGATTGTATAAGCTTGGGAGTCGTTGCTAAAAATCCCTGAGTCATTACGGCTAAGGAATTTTTTATCATGTGTTTAATGAGTAGTTTATGTTTGAGCAAACCCTAATGTTTTTTCAGCAGTCTCCTACTGCTTTTCACCTCTTTGTGGTAATTTTTTCCCTCATTATTGGCAGCTTTTTAAATGTAGTGATCTATCGTTTACCAAAAATAATGCATAATAATTGGTATCTTGAGTGTCGTGAATTTTTAGCTGATGAAGTTAACAACACTCCCGCAAAAAAAATTACCTCACTCTCGTTATCAAAACCCAACTCTACCTGCCCTAAGTGCCAACATAAGATCCGTTTTTATGAAAATATTCCCCTCATTAGTTGGTTATTTCTACAAGGTAAATGTAGCCAATGTAAAAATAATATATCCATTCGTTACCCCTTAGTTGAAGCAACTACTGGGTTATTGAGTTTAGTCATAGCAAACCAATACGGTGTTTCTGTTGAAACCTTACTATTACTAATACTCACTTGGGGATTAATCTGTTTAACGCTTATTGATTTTGATCATATGTTACTACCGGATCAAATAGTTATGCCACTGTTGTGGCTAGGTTTATTGGTTAATATTACCGGTACGTTTGTATCTCTTAACGATGCAGTAATTGGCGCTGCTGTTGGTTACATTAGCCTATTTAGTGTATTTTGGCTATTTAAGTTATTCACAGGTAAGGAAGGTATGGGACATGGCGATTTTAAACTATTTGCGTTATTTGGCGCTTGGCTAGGTTGGCAATTACTCCCTATTCTTATTTTAATGGCTTCAGTGGTGGGTGCTCTCATGGGTATTTCATTAATGTTATTTACAAACCATAAACGTGATCAAGCTATTCCGTTTGGTCCCTATTTAGCCATAGCCGGTTGGATAACGCTATTGTGGGGTGACGGTATTTGGTCCTGGTATCTTATTCAAATTAGTTAAAAGGTGTTAAAGGGTATTATGTCTGAATTTATTGTTGGTTTAACGGGTGGTATTGGTAGCGGAAAAACGACTATTGCGAATCTTTTTGCTGAACATAATATTACTCTTGTTGATGCGGATATTGTTGCCCGAAACATTGTCGCGAAAGACAGCCCTGCACTTGCCCATATTAGTATGCATTTTGGACACGATTTCATTCAAGCTGATGGCCAACTTGATAGGGCATTACTTCGCAAACAGATCTTTAGTAATGATGACGATAAATTATGGTTAAATAACCTTCTTCATCCCCTTATTAGAGCACAACTCATTGAGCAAATGAAAACCGCACAAAGTGATTACTGCTTATTAGTTGCACCGCTGTTAATTGAAAATAATTTAACAACGTTAGTAAATCGCGTTCTGGTGATTGATGTCAGTGAAACAACTCAAATAAAAAGAACCACTAGACGTGATAATAATAGCGTGGAGCAAGTTCGAGCGATTATAGCGAGTCAAGCAAGTAGGAAAGTTAAGCAAGATCACGCAGATGATCTGTTAAACAATGATAATATATCATTAGAATCGCTAAAGGATATGGTGGCTGAATTACATCAACATTACCTAAGCTTGGCAAAAAAATAGACTTAGAACAGTTAGTGTAGAAAATAATCTACACATAATTCGCCATTTTTATTATCTATAGTTACTATAGCGCCATCTTAAGAAAGTATATTCATCAAGTTTTCAAAAAATTTAGCATGACAACAATATTATATGAACATCCGCTTAATGAGCGTATTCCTAATTATCTAAAGCTTGAGCAATTATTTGTTCAAGCCCACAGTTGTGCTAATGCCGATATACAAACCAGTCACCAAATATTTTTTAATGCGTTATTTACTATAATTGACACCTTAGAGCGTAGTGATATTAAAGGTGAATTGATTAAATATTTAGAAAAATCACAACAGAATTTAGTCATATGGTCGCAAGCACCTGATATTAATAATAGTGCCCTAGAAGAAAATTTGCGCTAAACAGTTGGATTCATCTGTCAGTTAAAAGCAAATTGTCAAGCGTGGTATCAGTTAAAAGAAGACAAACTCATTGCCAGTTTAAAACAACGTTTTGCTATTCAAGGAGGCAACTCTAGCTTTGATCTCCCACAATTACAATTTTGGCTTCACCAACCAGCAGAACAAGTAGCTGCCCAAATAAAGCACTGGTTATCTTTGCTGGGCAATATAAAACTCTCTCTTGCTTTAGTACTCAAATTTATTCGTCAACGAGCAGAATTTAAGTCAATAGAAACAGAGAGTGGTTTTTATCAAGACAGCGGCGAAGGTTTGCTGTTGTTACGCATAAAAATCAATCAAGCAGCTAAATATTACCCGAGTATCAGTGGTAATAAATTTCGGTATTCTATTCGTTTTATGCTGCCATGTGAGACAAGTAGTAGACGCTATTCAAACCAAGCAACAAAATTACAACTGGCTCGTTGTTAGTTACATTAGTTAGTTTCTATCAATAACTAATAACGCTATAATGCCGAATACCTTACTTACCACTTTTGATTAACACATGACCTTAGAAGTTTCCTGCCCTAACTGTGACAAACCAGTGATTTGGTGTAAAGAAAGCGAATTCCGACCTTTTTGTTGTAAACGTTGTCAGTTAATTGATTTAGGTGAATGGGCTGATGAAGGTCATAAAATATCACAGCCAATACAAAGCGAAACGCCGTTAACTGAAGAAATGCTTGATGCATTAGAAGATGAATTTATGTTAAATAATAAATTTTTTGTTGAGCCTGAATAAATCTCGAATGTACTTCAATGCAACAGTTACAAATTTCGAGCTATAAGTTGAGCGATGATCGCTTCATTAGCTTTTGGAAAATCTAAGTTTTTAAATTCTTTAAGCGCAAACCAACTCTGCTGTTGGCCTTCTTGAGCGGTTGGTTCGCCAACATAATTATCAACAACAAACACCTCTAAGCATACTTTTTTATCTCCGTAATCATGATGAATAATAATTAAAGGCTGGCAACTTAATATTTCAATATTTACCTCTTCCTTTAGCTCTCTAGCAAGCGCTTGAGCAATAGTTTCACCTTTTTCTACCTTACCACCAGGAAACTCCCACTTACCACCTTGATGGACGTTATCAAGGCGCTTGGTTAGAAAATATTGTGTTTGCTGATATTCATCGGTTGAAGTGATAACACCTACAGCCACGTGGACAGGTTTAGGCATATATTCCTCTGATCTTTATTCGTTTTGGATGGATGTTATTTTCGTTCCAGTACTTCCGTTCGTCCTGAGCTTGTCGAAGGAAGCTTATCGCCCATCGACTGCTCGTGCTTCGCGCTCAAGGTGAGCAGAATATTTTAGTGCCTAGCGCTCAGGATTAACCGAATTATCGAGAAACTGTTGTTAACTCAATTTACCATGACATTGTTTGTATTTTTTACCTGAACCACAAGGACAAGGCTCATTACGCCCAACACGTGCCATTTGGGGCTTTTCATCAATACCAGCCGTACTTTGGTGTTGAAATTCCTTTGGTGTTTCTGATTTTCTATGTTGCTCTTCTACTGCTTCTACATCAGATTCTGCTTGAATTTGAACTTTGGATAAAATACCCACCACATCATATTTTAAGTGATCTAACATTTCTGCAAATAACTCAAACGATTCACGTTTATATTCTTGTTGAGGATTTTTTTGTGCATGGGCACGTAAACCAATACCTTGGCGTAAATGATCCATAGCAGCTAAATGTTCTTTCCAATGAGAGTCTAAACTTTGTAACATCACCGCTTTCTCAAATTGGCGCAATACATCAGTACCAACCATTTCTTCTTTATCTTTATAAACCTGTTCAAATTCAAGGATGATTTTTTCACGTAAACTTTCTTCATGAAGTTTTTTATCTTCATCAAGCCACTTAGCCACTGGTAAAGGCGTATTAAATTCACCTTTAAGTCGCTCTTCAAGCGCTGTAATATCCCACATTTCATCTAATGACTGCGGCGGAATATGTTGATCAATCATACCTGTGATAACGTCATTGCGAATAGCATTCACCACTTCACCGATATCAGCTTCATCAAGTAATTCATTACGTTGTTCATAAATAACGCCACGTTGGTCATTTGCCACATCATCATATTCTAATAACTGTTTACGCATGTCAAAGTTACGGCCTTCGACTTTACGTTGAGCATTTTCAATACTACGAGTTACCCAGTGATGTTCAATCGCTTCGCCATGTTCCATACCTAATTTACGCATCATATTTGAAATACGTTCAGAGGCAAAAATACGCATCAATGAATCTTCCATTGATAGATAAAAACGTGTTTCACCCGCATCACCTTGACGACCAGAACGACCACGAAGTTGATTATCAATACGGCGAGATTCATGACGTTCTGTAGCGACTATTTTCAAGCCACCTAACTCAAGCACACGATCATGATCAATTTTCCATTGTGTCTTAAATTTTGATATTTGCTCTTCAGTGGGTTGCTTATTCCCTTTAGCTAACGAGGCAATACCGGCATCTAAATTACCACCGAGTACAATATCAGTACCACGACCGGCCATATTAGTCGCAATAGTTACAGCACCTTCTTTACCTGCGTCTGCAACAATTTCAGCTTCTTGTTCATGAAATTTTGCATTAAGTACTTTATGCTTAATTTTAGCCTTCTTTAAAAAGCTAGATAAAATCTCAGATGTTTCGATAGTGATTGTACCGACTAATACCGGCTGACCACGTTCAGAACAATCCTTAATATCCTCTAATATCGCTTCAAATTTTTCTTCTGTGGTTAGATAGATCAAATCAGCCATATCTTTACGAATCATGGGTTGATTAGTCGGAATAATAACCGTTTCTAAACCGTATATATGTTGAAATTCAAATGCTTCTGTATCGGCTGTACCTGTCATTCCTGACAATTTTTCATATATTCTAAAGAAGTTTTGAAAGGTAATTGAAGCAAGGGTCTGGTTTTCATTTTGAATATGTACACCTTCTTTTGCCTCTATTGCTTGATGTAAGCCTTCAGACCAACGACGACCTTCCATTGTACGACCCGTATGTTCATCAACAATCACTATTTCATCGTCTTTTACGATGTAATCTACATCTTTAATGAATAGTTTGTGCGCGCGTAAAGCGGCCATAACATGGTGTAACAAGGTGATATTGGTTGCAGAGAATAAGGTATCTCCTTCTTGCAATAAACCTTTTTTGCGCATGATGTTTTCAATAAGAATTTGACCACGTTCTGTTAAATAAACCTGTTTGGCTTTTTCATCAACCGTATAATCACCTTCAATAAAATCTTCTGACTGGCCTGTTTCTTGATCTTTATCTTCTTCACTTTGTACTTCAAGTGATGGCACAATGACATCAATCGCTTTATATAGCGCTGAGCTATCTTCGGTTTGCCCTGAAATAACTAGCGGAGTACGTGCTTCATCAATGAGAATTGAATCAACTTCATCTACGATAGCAAAGTTTAATTTTTTCTGAGCACGCTCTTCTGGTGAGAACACCATATTGTCACGTAAATAGTCAAAACCAAATTCGTTATTAGTCCCGTAAGTTATATCTGCTTGGTAAGCCGCTTTCTTATCTTCCGGTGTCATACCTGCTACATTACAACCAACCGTCATACCTAGAAAGGTAAATAAAGGACGACTCCAGTCGGCATCACGTGTTGCGAGATAATCATTAACGGTAATAACGTGCACACCACTACCTGTTAACGCATTTAAATAAGAAGGTAATGTTGCTGTAAGCGTTTTACCTTCACCGGTACGCATCTCAGCAATTTTCCCTTCATTTAGTACCATACCACCAATCATTTGTACGTCAAAATGTCTCATTTTAAAAACGCGTTTACTGGCTTCACGAACGACAGCGAATGCTTCAGGTAATATGAGTTCTAATGTTTCATTATTGGCTAAACGTTCTTTGAATTCATTGGTTTTTGCTTTTAATTCATCATCACTGAGTGCTTCTAAAATCGGTTCTAATGCCGTTATTTTTTTTACTTCTTTGCCCATTTGTTTTAATAATCTATCATTACGACTACCAAACATTTTTGTCAACAATTTTACAAACATCTTATTTAACCATTTTGTGATATTTAGCAGGCAAACAATTTTGCATGCTATGTGAATTTTATTATAAATTTTTAACTAGTATTTATATGCTTTGATTACAATTGTATTATTTCTAACCTTTTTCAGCTTTTTCCTTCAACCCCTTCCTTCGACTGCTTCGCGCTCAGGATATACGGAGGGTATCCCGCTTGCCCTGAGCTTGCCGAAGGGTCGATGGGTCGAAGTACTATTTCGCTTTACGATAAACAAATTTAATTGGATCTATTTGTTTATCATGGCGTAAAATTTCATAATGTACATGAGGTCCAGTTGACCGTCCAGTACTTCCCATACGAGCTATTATTTGTCCTTTACCAACTACGTCACCAACATTAACCAATAACTGTTTATTATGTCCATAACGTGTTTTTAAACCATCGCCATGATTAATTTCTATCAATAGACCATAGCTATATCGATCATCAGCCCAACTAACTATACCAGATGCTGTGGCGATAATTTCACCATCTTCCTTTCCCGCAAAATCAATGCCTTTATGCATCGAGGGTCTGCCATTAAAGGGATCTTTACGTAACCCAAAATAAGAAGATAACCAGCCTTTCGTAATAGGTCGACCAGATAAATAACGTGTATTTTCTATATGGTGACCTAATGTTAAAGATTCAAGCATAGTTAACTGCTTTTCTTTATTATTAAGTGAATTTTCTAATCGCGTAATTTCAACAAGTAATTCTTTAAAAGATTTTCTACTGGCATCACCACGTGTTCCAGAAGGGCCACCACTGGGGGGTAATTTGTTAAAATCAAATTCTTGTTCCGGAATATTCGCGTTATCGGCTAAACGGCCACCTAAAGCATTTAGACGCAGTACATGGCTTTGTAATTCAGCCAACTTCATGGTTAATGTCGTTAATTGTAGTTTTTTTAATTCAACATTATTTACTTCAGTTACCATGACACCTTGTAGCTGGTTAGAAGTAACCGTGCTTTCGCTCGCCAAATAGTTAACACTATGATTTGGTTGTTTATTGGTAGACAATACTAAATGAACAATAAGCCCTGAAATTAAAGCAAAAATAATGACAATAGAAAGCCAACGCAGCTTATTTAGACGCATTGAGAATCTTACATTCTTTCCTCGGTACAGTAGTGTTAAACTCATATTTACTTCTTAATACTTTATTTACAACTCACAGTAGCTCAAAATTTAGGTTAATCATTATGGCGCGAAGACCAAAAGCTCCCAAAAATATGTCAACGCTATTCCATTCGACGACTGGCACTTTGGCACAAATTCAGGTAAAAACCAACTCTTTGAGTTTATTGTCTAATATTGTACGACAAATATGCCCCGACCTACCAGAGGATGCGTTCAATATTGTTAATTTTGTACAATCTACTTTAATTATTGAAGTGAAATCGCCCGTTTGGGGCCAGCGGTTACAATTTGAACGTAATAATATATGCCGACAACTCAATGACGAAACTCAAGGGCAGTTTACTAAAATTGATATAAAAGTAAATCCTCAAGGTCACCGACAAACACCGAACCAAAAAACCTATGAATATATTGAATCAGCGAGCAAAAATATTTCTGTGCAAAACATTTCGACAACAACAGCATCACATTTACTAGACGTTGCTGAAAAGGCCCCTAAAGGGTTAAAAGAAAAATTACAAAGACTCGCGGCAAATGCCAGTAAACGAAATAAATAATCTACATAACCTAAACGGATAAACATATAAAAAATACGCTCCTTCACGTCCTGTGATCGCAATATACTATACCGTTCGTCCTGTACATAAAAAACCGAGTTAGTGCTCGGTTTTTTGTTAGTAAAGGTGTACCATTAAATCAAAAAACTGTAGCATTAACCTCTTGATATTCTATAGGTGCAGATGCCTTATCACCTTCATAAGTCACCCATTCCCATGAATCTGTTTGTTTGAATACTTCTCTAAGCAACATGTTGTTCAAGCCATGACCTGATTTAAACGCATTTAACTCGCCTAATATACTTGCACTGCCCATATATAGGTCGCCAATGGCATCAAGTATTTTATGCTTCACAAATTCATCATCGTAGCGTAATTCATTTTTATTCAACATACGATATTCATCAAGTACTATCGCATTTTCTAAACTACCACCTAAAGCAAGATTATGAGAACGGAGGAAATCAATATCTTTCATAAAACCAAAAGTACGAGCCCGACTTATCTCTTTAATAAAAGAACAGCTAGAGAAATCCATACTCATCGTTTGGCAGGTATTCGCAATAACAGGGTGATCGAATTCAATAGCAAAGTTAACTCTAAATCCTTCATAAGGGAGTAACTCAGCCCATTTATCACCCTCTTCAACGCGGATTGCTTTTTTAATACGAATAAAGCGTTTGGCAACATTTTGCGTTTCAATACCAACAGATTGAATCAAATAGACAAAAGGTAAAGCACTACCATCCATAATAGGTATTTCAGGGGCGTCAATATCAATAATTAAATTATCAATACCTAAACCCGCCACTGCTGATAATAAATGTTCAACGGTAGATATTTTTACGCCTTTGTCATTAACTAAACAAGTACACAAGGTTGTTTCACCCACAGCTTCAGGCGTCGCTTTGATATCAACCACTGGGTCAAGATCAACACGACGAAAGACAATACCGGTGTTTGCTGGCGCAGGACGGAGAGTAACCTGTACCTTTTCACCTTTATGTAATCCAACACCTACGGTTGAAACGCTTGTTTTTAATGTACGTTGCTTAATCATATTAGCCTCGTTTCTCTACTTATATATTGCTTTTTGCTTCTGTCACTTACATTTAAACGTTACGCTTAAAAATAAGATAATGACCTAACTAAATTACCCAACTTGACAGGTATGCTTTTTTAGGTGACGCAATATAACAATAATAGCGAGTGAAATCAAAAATGACTACTTGTTACTATCATTTTTTTATACCTAGCAACCCGTTACTGAATCGTATACATTTCTAATATCAATCGAGTTATTGGCAATTTAGTCAGCTTGCTTACGTAAAAATGCAGGAATATCTAAATAATTATCTAAATCTGCATGCGCAACTTTTTGAACATTACTATCTGTCATTACAATAGGCTCTGCAGCCATATCTACTTGTGGCGCTGCTGACGTATAATCACCACCAACAACTTTTGGCTCAACCATAGGGACAGGATTAACCAATGTAATATCTGGTTTGATTTCTGCGCCAATACCTGTAGCAACAACCGTTACGCGAAGCTCTTCTGTCATTTCAGGGTCAATAACTGCACCAACAACTACTGTAGCATTTTCACTGGCAAACGCTTTTACCGCATTACCAACCGTTTCAAATTCATCAATGCTAATATCCATACCGGCAGTAATATTAACTAAAATACCGCGTGCGCCGGCTAAGTTAACATCTTCAAGTAAAGGGCTAGAAATTGCAGATTCTGCTGCTTCTTCTGCACGGTCTGGACCTGAAGCAATACCAGATCCCATCATCGCAGTACCCATTTCTGACATTACTGTACGTACATCAGCAAAATCGACGTTGATTAAACCCGGTCGAGTAATTAACTCTGCAATACCCTGCACTGCACCTAATAAAACATTATTGGCTGCTTTAAAAGCGTCTAATAAACTTGTTCCTGGACCAAGCACTTTTAACAGCTTTTCGTTAGGGATAGTGATCAGTGAATCTACACTTTTGGCTAACGCCTCAATCCCTTGGTCAGCATAACTCATGCGTTTTTTGCCTTCGAATGGAAAGGGTTTAGTCACAACAGCAACCGTTAGTATGCCCATTTCTTTCGCTATTTCAGCAACAACAGGCGCAGCTCCTGTACCTGTACCACCACCCATACCTGCGGCGATAAAGATCATATCTGCACCATTAAGCGTTTGCATAATAGTTTCCCGATCTTCCTCTGCTGCTTGACGGCCAATATTAGGGTTAGCGCCCGCACCTAAACCTTTGGTTACATCTGCACCTAATTGTAAAGTGACATTAGCCGATGAATTACGCAGTGCCTGTGAATCAGTATTCGCTGTAATAAACTCTACACCTTCAATGGTTTGAGTTACCATGTGTTCTACAGCGTTGCCGCCACCACCGCCAACACCAATGACCTTTATAATGGCTTCTTCGTTATGGTCTTCCATTAATTCAAACATTTTGTCTCTCCGCTTTTTATTAAATTTGTCAGAATAAATTCTGACCTATAAAAATTTTTACTTAACCACATTTTTAAAATAAATTAAAATTCACCTTTAAACCAAGCATGTAACCTTGGCCACAGTCCAATGACACCTGCAGAACTTTTATTTTCTTTAGTGCCTGACTGATGCGATTGCATACCGTAATGCAATAAACCAACAACTGTGGCATAACGTGGATCATCTACATATTCTTTTAGACCTTTTACAGCTAACGGTGATGCTATTCGTACTGGCATTTGAAAAACTTCTTCGGCAAACTCCACCACACCTTCCATTTTTGCTGTCCCACCAGTTAAGACATAACCCGCAGCAATTTGATCTTCTAAACCCGCTTCACGAACTTCTTCTTGAATTAATTCAAATAATTCCTGATATCTTGGTTCAACCACTTCAGATAACGTATGGCGCGACATAGTACGAGCCGGACGACCACCAACACTAGGTACTTCAATACTTTCTTCCATACTAACTAAATGCCTTAAAGCGCATGCATATTGCACTTTAATATCTTCCGCATGGCTTAATGGTGTACGAAATATTTTCGCTATGTCACTCGTCACTTGATTTCCGGCAACAGGGATAACCGCTGTATGACGCAGTGCGCCACCAATGAATATTGAAATATCCATTGTACCTGCACCCATATCAATCACACAAATACCAAGCTCTTTTTCATCATCCGTTAATATCGAGTAGCTTGAAGCTAAGGCAGAAAAAATAAGGTTGTCTGCATTTAAATTGCAACGTTCAACACATTTAACTAAATTTTTAGCCATGTCATTAGCACACGTTACAATGTGTACTTTAGCTTCCATACGAACGCCCGACATACCTATAGGGCTTTTTATGCCATCTTGGCAGTCGATGCTATATTCCTGTGGTAACACATGCAACATTCGACGTTCAGCTGAAATAGGGACGCTGCGTGCAGTATGAATAACATTATCAACATCTTCTTGAGTGACTTCTTTATCGTTAATTGGCACCATGCCATTTTCATTTTGGCAACTAATATGCTTACCTGAAATACCCAAGTAAATTGAGCTAATTTGACAGTCAGCCATCAATTCAGCTTCGTTAATAGCACGTTGCACAGATTGAATAACTAAATTCAAATCATTAACACCACCTTTGTCCATACCACGTGCTGGTTGATTACCAACACCAATAATACTTAATTGATTATCAGGCGTTATTTCGCCAACCGCGACGGAAATTTTTGATGTGCCAATATCTAATCCTACGACTAAATTTCTTTCTATAATTTTAGACATTAAAGGTGAACTCTTTTGTTGATCGCATAAATATGTCGCTGTTTTTTTTGTTGGGTTTGTAATTTTATGCTTAAGGGTAAGTTGGCTGCTGATTTCCAGCCAACTGCCAATCCTGTATCATACCGTAAATCAATATAATCCACCGCTTGTTTCAACTGTTTTTTATGGTTATTTTGCTGTTTTGGTTGCTGTTCCAAGTGAGTTTTGATTAAAGGATATACATCCATAAATCTTTGTACACGTTTTACCCGTTCCTCGCGGCCTAAATTCAGCATAACACCATCATTTAAGGTCAGTTGCCACGAAAAACGCTCGCTAAGTACAAGTTCATCAATCGCTAAATTTCTATACTCTAATAAGTCGTTTAAATTGATGAAATTTTCTAATGCTAATAACTCACTGCCTTCAGGACCAAAAAATTTCGGTAAAGCCTGTGTTAATCGTCTAGTATCGGCTTGAAACGCTTTGCCAAACTCATTCAAGAGAAAATCACCATTCCACAATGCCACAGGCGTTTGATCGACAATATAAATTTTAACCTCATTAGGCCATTGCTTTCTTACCGCGACGGAGTAAACCCAAGGTAAAGCAGAAACTTGACTTTGAATTTCATTCACATCAACTTGAAAAAAATTGCCTAAGTTAATATTGTCCATCGCAGACAATATATCTGTACGTTTGGTATAAGGCATTTCTCCACTGATCACTACAGAATTAACAGGTAAATTCTCTTGTTCAACCAATCTATTCGTCAACCACCAAGCAATACTGATCAAACCAATAAGCACCCACAAGAAAAACGCTAAGCCAAGGCCAAACGATAATGCTTGTTGATTTACTGATACTGATTGCTTATCTTTCATATTTTATTGTCTATTTTGTCAGAATAAATCCAACACCCTGTTAATTGATACTTAATAAAACAATACGCTCAACCAATTCGCTAAAGCTTAGACCCTGTACTTTTGCGGCTTTTGGCACTAATGATGTTTCTGTCATTCCTGGCACAGTGTTCACTTCCAATAATTGCCAGTGTCCTTCGTTATCTTGCATTAAATCCACACGTCCCCAACCACTCGCACCTGTCGCTTTAAATGCTTTTAATGAAAGTGCTTGTATGTGCGCCTCTTCTTTTTCACTTAATCCACAAGGACAATGGTATTGAGTACTCGTTGATTGATATTTAGCCTCATAATCATAAAACTCTCGTGGCGTTTCCATATGTATAGCAGGTAGTGCTTCATCACCTAAAATTGCGACGGTAAATTCAGGGCCATTGATCCATGCTTCGACTAAAACATCTCCATCAAAACCAAAAGCTTCTACTAAAGCGTTATGTAACTTCGCAGGAGAATCTGCCATTGCCATGCCGATACTCGATCCCTCATGTGCTGGCTTAACCATGACTTTACCGCCAAGTTCATTAAGCATCTGATCAATATCCAATTCACAAAAGTCAGCTTTAGTCACCACAGCAAAGTCCGCAGTGGGTATACCGCACGCTTTAAATATTTGTTTACTACGTACCTTATCCATGGATAAAGCCGAGCCTAAAACATTTGAGCCTGTATAATTGATATCTAATGATTCTAATGCACCTTGTAAGCAACCATCTTCACCACCACGCCCATGTAAGGCAATAAATACATGTTTAATGCTTTGGCTAACTAACGTTGTTAATGACACATCTTTAGTATCAATTAGTTTTACTTTAAAACCAGCTTGTTCTAACCCTTGTGCAATAGCATTACCTGATTTTAGCGATACATCACGTTCAGCAGAATCACCACCATAAAGTACAGCTAACGTTTCTTGCTTTACTTCAGATAACAGGTCTATTTGTTGAGATATAGACCTTTTTTTAACGACTGTTAGTGTCATTTTTATACCTGCTCTACTTGTAATAACGAATGTAATGATAGGTCACGTGCTAACGCACCAATATTACCTGCGCCTTGAGTAATAACCATATCGTTATCTTGCAACTGTGCAGCAAGTAATGCCGGCAACATATCAACATCACTCACATAAATAGGTTCAATTTGGCCCCTTTGACGAATTGAACGGGCTAAACTTTTACTGTCGGCTGAAACGATGGCGGGTTCACCCGCAGAATAAACATCTAACAAAAACAAACAATCAACTTCTGACAACACTTCTACAAAATCTTCATATAAATCACGTGTACGAGAATAACGGTGTGGCTGAAAAACCATCACTAATCGTTTATCTGGCCAACCTGTCCGCATCGCTAAAATAGTAGCTTTAACCTCACTTGGGTGATGACCATAATCATCAACTAGCACCATATTTCCTGCATCAGTCCTTAGGTCACCTAGCTGTTCAAATCGACGACCTATACCCGCAAATTCAGCTAAGGCTTGGCAAATAGCTTCGTCATTTATTCCTTCATCTTTAGCAACAGCTACACCCGCAAGCGCATTAAGTACATTGTGCTGTCCGGGTAAATTCACACTCATATCTAGGGGTGGTTGACCATCTATTTCCACGGTAAAATAGCTCACACTACCATCTTGCTGATAATTAGCTGCACGTATATCAGCATCTTCTGAAAATCCATAAGTTATAACTTGACGACTAATGCGTGGTAATAATTCACGAACTACCGGGTTGTCAATACACACCACAGCTAAACCGTAAAAGGGTAAATTATGTAAAAACTCAATATAAGTGTCTTTGAGCTTTTCAAAATCACCTTGATAAGTTTCCATATGATCTTCATCAATATTGGTAATAACTGAGACCATGGGCTGTAAGTGCAAAAATGATGCATCACTTTCATCCGCTTCAGCGACTAAATATCGGCTACTACCTAACCTGGCATTAGTTCCTGCACTATTGAGTAAACCGCCAATAACAAAAGTAGGGTCTAGTTGTCCTTGTGCGAATATACTGGCAATCAAACTCGTGGTAGTGGTTTTACCGTGGGTACCGGCAATTGCAATACCATGACGAAAACGCATCAATTCGGCTAACATTTCTGCACGACGAACAATCGGAATACGTTCAGCCTTTGCCGCTATTATTTCAGGATTATTCTGATCGATAGCCGTTGAAACCACGATAACACTCGCGCCAATAATATTTTCACTCGCATGACCAATAGTAATATCCGCACCAAATTTAACGAGACGTTTGACCACGTCGTTTTCACCAATATCCGAGCCTGAAATTTGATAACCTTCATTCAATAACACTTCGGCAATACCACCCATACCAGCGCCACCGATACCAACAAAGTGGATCCGTTTAACGCGGCGCATTTCTGGCACTACGTTACGCATCTTCATTGCGTTAGGGGTCATAGTATTGTGCTTCATTTCATTTGGGTTCATGTTATTACTCATTTTCTCTATTTAGATCTTATTGCTACAGACTAATCTCTAACCGCTAATGTCTGACAGCTAATTTCTGACAAAGGCTGGCAACTTTATTTGTTGCATTAATATCTGCGGCGGCAAAAGCCGATTGCGCCATATTATTTAAAATTTCTGGTTCACTAAATAATTCTCTTAATAATTCAGCCAATCCTTCACTCGTTAAGTCATTTTGCTTAACTAACCTTGCCCCACCACGAGAAACCAAGTATTGGGCATTTTTGACTTGGTGATCATCAACTGCGTGAGGCAAAGGTATAAAAATAGCAGGCGTTGCAGCCATCGCTAGTTCTGACACCGTTAATGCCCCTGCTCGACAAATAACAACATCAGCCCATTGATAGGCACTGGCAATATCATCAATAAATTCGGTTATGCGTATCTTGTCATTGTTTAAATCTTGTTGGTTATATGCTTCAATAACGTCATTTTGTTTACCTTTGCCGGTTTGGTGGCATATATTAAATAGTAATGGTGCTTTAGCGTTGCTTGATTTTTTTACCAATTGAGCAAAACTGCTTGGCACTATTTGATTTAAGACTTGTGCTCCTAAACTGCCCCCCACGACCAAAATATTATGGATTTTTTTAGCTGTGTCTTCACTAATGTTATGTTCTAGTTGGTGTTCTACATATTCGCCAATACTTGCTCTCAAAGGGTTACCCACCACTTCTACAGTAATATTACTTTTAAAAGCATCTGGAAAAGCGCAACATACTTTTGTGGCAATGCGCGCTAACAGTCGATTAGTTAATCCTGCCGCGGCATTTTGTTCATGTACGATTAAAGGCTTTCTCATTAACCACGCGGCTAAACCACCAGGAGCACTGGCATACCCCCCCATACCTAAAACTACATCAGGTTTTATGGTGTTAATAATACTGAATGCTTGTAACAATGAGTTCACTAATTTAAACGGTAACTTCAACCAAGCGACAACGTTTTTATGACGTAGACCACTAATATTTATAAAAGAAAGATCATAACCATGCTTAGGCACAATGTCAGCTTCCATACGATCAGCCGTACCTAACCAATGAATATGCCAACCTTCACTTTTTAATTTATCTGCTACGGCAAGCCCCGGAAATATGTGACCACCGGTTCCTCCTGCCATCACTAGCAATGTTAAAACCTTAGGAGTATGAGTGTTATTGGTCATTTTTCTCTCCCACGCTTTTTTCTTTACTTTTCGCTGAGGTTGCTTGAATACTTTGCATACGCAGTTCGTGATCGATACGAATTAAAATGACTACTGCAAGTGTCATGATAATCATAGAACTACCACCATAACTTATCAGTGGCATAGTTAAGCCTTTAGTCGGCACTATACCGGCACTAGCGCCAACATTTACTGCCGCCTGAAAACAGACCCAAATACCAATGGCATACGCGAAAAAACCTTCAAAAAACTTCTCTTTAGCGAGTGCTTTTTTTCCTAACATTAAGGCTTTAAAGACCAACATCATGCTTAATAACAAAATAAAGGCTATACCGATAAAGCCCAACTCTTCTGCTAACACTGCCATCACAAAATCGGTATGTGCTTCAGGTAAATATTCTAACTTTTGAATGCTATTTCCTAAACCCTGACCAAAAATCTCACCTCGACCATACGCCATAAGTGACTGGGTTAACTGGTAGCCACTACCAAAAGGATCTTGCCATGGATCTAAAAAGCTAGTAATACGGCGCCAGCGATAAGGTTCAAATACAGCCAACATAGACAATAGAAAAACGCCGACCGATGCCAAACTAATAAATTGCCAAAGTTTCGCTCCCGCTAAAAACAGTAGGCTAAACGTGGTAACAAACATCACGATAATGGTGCCTAAATCAGGTTGTCTTAATAACAAAGCAGCCAATATAGCAAACACAATTAACGGTTTAGCAAATCCTCGCCAATCTTCCATGACTTGGTCGCGGCGACGCACTAAATAAGCAGCTAAATAACAAAAGAAAAACAATTTAGCGGGCTCTGCTGCTTGTATAGTTATAGGGCCAAGTCCAATCCATCGCGTCGAACCGTTAACTGAGCGACCAATAAGCAAAACAGTAACCAACAAAAATATGCCAAACATTAAGAGGTAACCGCTATTTTTTTGCCACCAAGCCATTGGTATTTGTAATGCGACACTAGCGATGCCTAAACTTAAAACGATATAAATGGCATGACGAATAACAAAGTGAAAAGGGTTATTAAACAAGCGTTCTGCCACTGGCATAGAAGAACTTGCAACCATAATCAAACCAATCATATACATAACTAACGCGAGAACGATAAAACTACGATCAAAAACGGCTGTGTCTTGAGCCACTTTGGATGAACTAAATGGATTGAACTTTGTAAACTTAGCCACTAAGTTGCTCAACACCTCTTGAAAAAATGGCAGTTGCAATTGACTTTCAGTTTTAGTAGTTGATGTTGTCATTCACATACCTCCGTGACTTTCGCTACAGCTGCAATAAATTGCTCACCGCGATCAACGAAGTTCTTGAACATATCTAAACTTGCGCAAGCTGGAGATAACAGGATAATATCGCCTGGTTTAGCGATTGCTTTCGCTTTTTGCACCGCTGCTAATAAGCTCGTTACTTTATTAGTACTATGAGCTAATTCAGCAATTTTATCGCCATCTTTACCCAGAGTAATAACTTGATTAACATGTGTGATTAACGGCTTAATTAATGGCGTAAAATCAGCACCTTTACCGTCGCCACCGGCAATTAAAATCAACTTTTGTTTGACGCCATTTTTTAATGTTAGTGTTTGCGCTAAACCATTGATGGCAGCGATCGTCGCGCCAACATTGGTGGCTTTGGAATCATTTATCCAAGTTATACCATCATCACTGGTTATTTTTTGACAACGGTGTACTAAACCAGTAAACCCAGCTAAGTTTTGTACCATTGTTGTTAGCGACCAGCCCGCGCTATAACCAAGTGCTAAAGCGGCTAAATAATTTAGCGCATTATGCATTCCCGCTAATGGTAATTCATCTAACGTGATTAAGTTTTGATCTGCAAAAGCTAAGGTTGCCTTACCGTTTATCCAGGTCACGCCAAACTGATTTTGAGCGGGTACATCACTACCAAAAGAAAGTACAGGTTGTGACTTATTTCCAGTTATAGTGGCATCATCATCACGGTTAATAATGGCTAATTTACCTTGAGGATAGATGCTTTGTTTAATACGTACGTAATTTTCCATCGTCTGATGGCGGTCAAGATGATCATCACTAACGTTTAGTACGCTAGTCGCAATAGCTTGCATACTGGTTAATGTTTCTAATTGAAAGCTAGATAACTCTAGAATTAACACTGTTGGTATGTCAGTGTTTTCACCCGTTATTTCTTTGGTAAAAATATCTAAAACTGGCTGGCCAATGTTACCTCCTAGTTGAGCATTTACACCTAAGCTATCAGCTAAATAAGCAAGTAATGAAACAACGGTAGATTTACCATTTGAACCCGTTACTGCTAATAACTGAATTGGCTTAACATTTGGTTGAATAATACGTTCATTATTAAGTAGACAAAATAACTCGACATCTCCCATAACATGACAATCAGCGGAGATATGTTGTGCTATTTCATTAATGGCACTATCAATACCAGGGCTAATCAAAATAATTTCCGCAGTGGCAATTAATTCGCTGTGCCATTGCCCTAGGTGTAAATCAGCACTAGGGAATTCTTCACTGAATTGTTGTTCATTGTAGTCAGCAGCAAAAGGTTGAGGTCGAGAATCATTAACAGCAAAGCACAAATCTTGGGCACTAAGGTAGCGAACACAAGACATACCTGTGATGCCAGCGCCTAGCACTAGAATTTGTTTATCTTTAAAATCTGCTAATAAAGCCATTTTTATTTGCTTCTCTTGCTCTAATTGTTTTCTTACTTTTCTTATTTGTAACTAGTTACTCACTACTATCTCAGTTTCAATGTGGCTAATCCTATCAACACTAAAATAAATGAGATGATCCAAAAGCGCACAATGACTCGTGGCTCAGGCCAACCTTTTAATTCGTAATGGTGGTGAATAGGTGCCATACGAAAAATTCGCTGACCGCGCAATTTATATGAGCCAACTTGCAAAATTACCGAAACTGTTTCTATAACAAAAACGCCGCCCATAATAAAGAGCACTAACTCTTGCCTAACTAAAACAGCAATAACCCCTAATGCAGCACCTAAAGCTAAGGAGCCAACATCGCCCATAAAAACTTGCGCTGGGTAAGTGTTAAACCATAAAAATCCCAAACCTGCACCCACAATGGCGGTACAAACCACCACTAATTCTGACGTCATCGTGATATAAGGAATATTTAAATAACTAGAGAAGTTAACATGACCGGTAACATAAGCGAATAACGCGAAAGCACCCGCAACCATAATGGTTGGCACGATAGCTAGGCCATCTAAACCATCGGTTAAATTAACCGCATTACTGGTACCAACAATGACAAAATAGGTCATCACAATATAGAAAATGCCTAATTGCGGCATAACGTCTTTAACAAACGGAATGAGTAAAAAAGTTTGATCCGGATGTGATATTTGATACAAAAATATTGCTGTGACTAATCCCGCTACGGTTTGCCAAAAGTATTTCCACTTCGCGATTAAACCATTAGAATCTTTTCGGATAACTTTTCGATAATCATCTACAAAGCCTATTGCACCAAAGCTCACTACAACAAACAGTACAACCCAGACATAGATATTACTTAAATCAGCCCATAGTAAAACACTTAAAACAATGGCAGCTAAAATCAAAAGACCACCCATTGTTGGTGTACCTGACTTTGACAAGTGACTTTCAGGGCCATCACTGCGCACTGTTTGTCCTATTTGCATTTTTTGCAAATAACGGATTAACTTAGGACCAAAATAAAGAGAAATAAATAAACCGGTTAACGTGCTAATAATTGCACGAACCGTTAAGTATGAAAAAACATTAAACACACTATAATATTGAGTTAAATATTCAGCTAACCAATGTAACATTAAGTATTGTCCTCAGGAGCGTGACAAGTACTGTCTTCAAAACGACTAGCATGCCAATTAAATATATCTTCAACGACATATTCCATATGAGCGCTACGTGAGCCTTTAACTAAAATATTGATATTTGATTCCTGATTGTTATTGTTATTGTTATTTTGTTCGAGCTGAGAAAATAAGTATGCCGATAAGTTAGTGTGCTCGCTAAAGTGTTTACTCATTGCATCATTCTTGTGAGCAAAAGCATCACTTGTGTTTTGGCTTAATACACCGAGGGTGAGTAAAACATTAATACCTTGTTCCTTAGCAAACTCTCCCACTTCTTGATGATAACTACGTGCTTCACTACCAAGTTCCCCCATATCACCCAAAATTAAGATTTGTTTGCCTGAATAATTAGCTAACAAAGAAATTGCGGCTTTAATTGACTCCACATTGGCATTATACGTATCATCAATTAGTTTTATGTTTTGGGCTGAGTTTTTACTTGCTAAACGATGAATATTCAATCGCCCTTTCACGGGAGCCATTTCAGCTAAACCCAAGCGAATATCCTGTAAACTTGCACCACATGCAATGGCAGCGGTAGCTGCAGCTACCGCATTACAAACATTATGCTGACCCGGTACGTTAAGTTTTATTGCACATTGACCTAAGGATGACTGCAAATCAAAACTTGCACAGCCATTGTCATCTAAATGAACGTTAAGGCTATAACAATCAGCGTTCACAAAATCATCCGCGTTATTATCATCGGTATCAGCGCATTTAGCATCAGCACAAGAAAATGTACGAACTTTTTTATCGGTTAAGCGCCACTGCCATTTGCTTGTATATTTTGTGTCTTGATTATAAAGCGCAATACCATTCGCAGCTAACCCAGAAAAAATTTCACCTTTAGCACGAGCAACACCACATAAATCACCAAAGCCTTCTAAGTGCGCTGCGGCAATATTATTAATCATGGCAACATCAGGTTTAACTAATTCGGTGGTATACGCAATTTCACCAATATGATTGGCGCCCATTTCTATTACCGCAAAATCATCATCTTTCGTTAAGCGTAATAACGTTAAGGGCACACCTATGTCGTTATTAAAATTTCCATTAGTCGCTAACACTTTACCCAATCGAGATAAAATCGCCGCTAACATTTCTTTTACGGTCGTTTTACCGCTACTACCGGTAATGCCAATAGTTTTAGGTGCGACTTGCTGTTTCACATAAGCGGCTATTTTACCCAAAGCAATACGTGTATCATCAACAATTATTTGCGCAACATCCTTAGTGTTCAACTCGTCAATTTGATGATCAACAATTAACACCTGACAACCGTTATCAACGACTTGTTGAGCAAAACGATGACCGTCAAAGTTAGGCCCTTTAAGCGCTAAAAAAGCATCTTTTCTCTTTTCTGGCAACTTACCTTCTAACTTAAACGCACGTGAATCAGTGATCAAATCGTCGATAGTGACTGTATTGAGTGATTCATCACAAAGTAACTGCCCATTCGCGGCTGTTGCTAACGTGGTTAAATCTAGTGTAATCATAATTGTTCACCTACTTTAAATGTAGGGTTAGCGTGGGTATGCTTAAAAAACTCCATCACGATTTGTCGTTCGTTATAGTCAATTTTCTCTTTACCTAACATAATATAATCTTCATGCCCTTTACCTGCTAATAACACCACATCATCACCGGTAGCCTTTTTCAAGGTTGCCAAGACGGCTTGCTCTCTATCAACAATAACTTTGTGTTGTGCCTGTGGCGTCAATCCCTTCAAAATATCATCGATGATACTCATGGGTACTTCAGTGCGCGGGTTATCATTAGTGATCACCAAGTAATCAGCATGTTTTTCTGCTACTTGTGCCATTAGCGCTCGCTTGCCTTTGTCTCTGTCCCCTCCACACCCAAACACCACATATAAACTACCATGGCAATGTTGACGACAAGCCTTTAGCGCTTTTTCTAAAGCATCAGGCGTATGCGCATAATCAACGACCGCGGTTGGCGTAGCGGATGATAATGAGGGTTTTACCGAAAAGGCTTCCATACGACCCGTAATAGCCTTAACGCCAGTGATTTTTTGAGAGACATCGTCTAAGGAGATTCCTTCAATCAATAACACCGCAATTACTGCTAATAAGTTATCAATATTAAAATCACCCAATAATGGGCTATGAATTTTAATGTCCCCAAGGTGTGTGTTTAAAATAAAATTAACACCTTGGCTATGGTGCTCAATGGCATGACAGCTAACAAACTTGTTTGAATTTTTTACTAAATCACTGTGCCCATAAAGCCACAGGTTTTCTTGATTATCCGGCCATGTTGCTAGCCACGTTTTGACTTGTAGATCATCACCATTTAATACCGCTGTTTGCTTGTCATTATGAATAAACAACTGTCTTTTTGCCGCGGCATAATCAGTCATACTGCCGTGGTAATCTAAATGATCTCGGCTTAAATTAGTAAAGACAGAAATATCAAAAGCTTTACCGTTAATCCGATCTTGATCAAGCGCATGTGAAGACACTTCCATGGCAAGGTGGGTTACTTTTTGCTGATTAAATTGGTTAAACAGCTGCACCAAATCAGTCGCGCTTGGCGTTGTATTTTCTATGGTTTGTAAGTTATTCACCATACCAGAACCATTGGTTCCAATAATGGCGCAAGGTTTATGGCAACTTGTGAGTATTTGTCCAAGTAACTGACTAGTACTGGTTTTACCATTAGTTCCGGTAATGCCTATCATGGTCATTTTTGCTTGCGGTGTTTGATAGTAAGCACTGGCAAGATTAAATAGTTTTTTATTTAGTTGATAGAAGCTGACAATCGCGACATCTTGTTGAAATACAATCGCGCCATGCTCATCTTCATTCAAACATTCAGCTAAAACTAAGCTAGCACCTTTATCGATAGCGCCCGCAATATATTCTCTTCCATCAACAATATTACCGATAATGGCACAAAAAACATCGCCCGCATGAAGCTGTCGAGTGTCATTAGTTAAGTTACCTAACGGATTATTGAGGGTAAAGTCCTCTGGTAACTTGATTGAAAAATCATGTAATAATTGCACAATAGAATAACGTGAGGGATTAAACATCATTAGCCTCTAACGCACTAACGCGTAATTCATCAATTGTTTTTATTACTGTATTATTTATTACAGTATTATCATGCGCTAATTTTTCATTGGCATCAGGCGTAACATTTAGTACCCGTAGCGCCCCTTTCATTACACGAGAAAACACAGGCGCAGCGACTTCACCACCATGATATAGATCGCCACCTGGATCGTTAATAACCACCACTACCACAACTTTAGGATCTGAAATGGGGGCAACACCGGCAAATAAGCCCACATAATCATTACCATAACCACCTGCTACCGCCTTAAAAGATGTACCGGTTTTACCACCAACGCGATAGCCTGCCACTTTAGCTTTTTTTACATGCTTATCAACGACGGTTTCTAACATAGCCATCACCGATTCAGTGTTCGCTTGAGAAAAAATTCGTACACCTTCGTTTACTTGTTCTGTTTTAACAATAGACAGTTCACGCTTAATGCCTCCATTGGCTAACGTTGCGTAAAAACGGGCTAGTTGCATAGGTGTAATTGCTAGTCCATAACCCCATGATAGTGTCGCTAACTCAAATTTTGACCATCGCGGCCGGTCATGCATCATGCCAGAGCTTTCACCAACCAAATCGGTACCGGTATCATCGGCAAAACCTGCATCAAAAAACTTATCAAGCAAAAAGTTTTTTGGTACTGACAAAGCGAGTTTAGTGGTCCCCATATTTGACGAGGTAACCAAGATTTCTTCAATTGATAACTTGCCGCGATTTATCGGGTCATTTACACGTCGACCACCTAAGCGCATCCAGCCGGGGTTAGTATCGATAATCGTATTAATTTTAGCTGAGCCAAACTCTAATGCGGTTAAGGCAGTAAGGGGTTTCATCGTTGAGCCGGGCTCGTAAATATCGGTAATGGCGCGATTACGGAAGCGGTGAATAGCCGTATTACGACGATTATTAGGATTATAAGATGGGCTATTTGCCATCGCTAATATTTCACCCGTATGGATATCGGCCACAACTACCGAACCTGAAGTTGCTTTAAAGGCCTGTACAGCGCCTTTGAGTTCTTGATAAGCAATTACTTGAATGCGCTGATCAATGGTCAGGGTAATATTTTTTGCTTCTTGGGGCGCTTCAACAGATAAAATTTCAATTTTACGACCTTGAGCATCTTTTCTAAAATGTTTGCTGCCCCCTATACCCGTAAGAAGTTGGTCATATACTCGTTCAACGCCTTCAATCCCCTTATCATCAACATTGGTAAAACCAACAATATGGGCACTTATTTCACCGGTTGGATAAAAACGTTTTGATTCTTTACTCAGATAAATACCAGGGATCTTCAGTTCACGAATATAATTGGCCATGGCTGGAGATATTTTTCGTTCTAAATAAACAAAGCGTTTGCTGGGATGACGCACCACACGTGTCGTCAATTTACTTATGTCTTGACCTAAAACATCAGCTAGCGCTTGCCAATGCTCTGTCATCGAGAGCGCGTCATTATCCATAATGATTTTTGGATCTGCCCACACCGTTTCTACCGGTACACTAATGGCAAGTTCATCACCATTTCTATCAATAATAGAACCACGTTGCACCGTATTGGCAACAACTCGCATTGAGCGCATATCTCCTTGCTTTTTAAGCATGTCCGGTTCGATTATTTGGATATAAGCACTACGTGCTAGCAATCCTCCATAAATCAAAGTCACTATAGCTAGCACTACGTAATAACGCCATGCGATAGTGGTTGGTTGACTGCTGCGATTGCTTGCTTTTTTACTCACGCTTACACTCACTTCATTGCTCATTTAACTCATATTATCCAAGCTTTTTTATTTGCTTGAAAATTATTTAAGCTAACCGTTATTTTAACTTTATAATTATTTCTGACTTAGTATTTGGCCGCTTCATATTTAACAACTTCATTGCTTTATTTTCTATTGTGCTGTGTTCCGCTAAAGAGTTTTGCTCTAACAATAAATTACGCCATTCAATATCTAACTCATCTCGCTGAGTAAATAACTGCTCTAATTCACTGGTCGTTTGTCGGTTTACATGGGTGTAATAAATAACTAAAAATGCTGATATCACCACTAAAAGCAATAAAGCGTAACTAACAAAATACTGTAAAATATCTTGCCAAATATCTAGCGTTAGCACTGATTTACGTTGCACCGCTCTTTGATTTACCACAATTACTCATCTATATATTGTAAACGTTTAGCAATACGTAATACTGAACTGCGCGAGCGCACATTGACTTCCACTTCACTTTGACTCGGTTTTAATTTACGACCTATTAATTCCAGTTTTTTGCCTTTATTTAACTCTTCTTCAGTAATCATCAAGCCACGAGGTACTTTTTTACCTTGTGAATGCTTTTTCATAAATTGCTTAACTAAACGGTCTTCAAGTGAATGAAAGCTAATCACCACTAAACGGCCACCTTCAGCTAACACAGTTAAAGAAGACGCTAATACTTTTTCAATTTGCTCAAGTTCACTATTGATATACATACGAATGGCTTGAAAACTTCGCGTTGCCGGATGCTTTTTTATTTCACGCTGTGGTGCGGTTGCTTTTATCAATTTAGCTAACTGACTAGTGCGGGTAAAAGGGGTTTCAACGCGCGCATCAACAATCGCATTGGCAATACGCCAAGCGTGTTTTTCCTCGCCAAAATTTCTCAACACCCATGTAATATCTTCAACATCAGCAACCGCTAGCCACTGTTCTGCTGTTTGGCCCCGAGTCGTATCCATACGCATATCTAACGGCCCATCTTTCATAAAGCTGAAGCCACGCTCAGCTTCGTCTAATTGCGGTGAAGACACCCCTAAATCCAATAATATTCCATTCACTTTACCAACTAAATCATGTTGTTCTACTATGTCAGCTAAACTGGCAAATCCTTCGTGCTCAATAAGAAAACGTTTATCATCCTTGAATTTTTCAGCCGCTGTAATAGCAGAAGGATCACGATCAATGGCAATTAATCGCCCTTGTGCTGATAATTTAGAAAGAATCAAAGACGAGTGACCGCCACGACCAAAAGTACAATCGATATAGCATCCATCGGGATCGATGTCTAAGCCATCTATCGCCTCAGCTAATAAAACAGAGATGTGTGTTTTATCTGGTTCCATATTATTATTTTTATAACCTTTTTAATATAGTATTCTGTTTAACGCTAGAGGGTATTACTAAAAATCACCCATAAATACTTTATAGTGATAAATCAAGTAAACGGTCTGTTAATTCAATTTCACCTGATTGTATTTTACTAATACCTTGCTGCATTTGAGCTTGCCATGCTGACTCACTCCATATTTCAAATTTTTTCAATTGACCGACTAAAATCACCGGTTTTTCTAACCCCGCATGTTGTCTTAACGGGCCATTAAGTAATAACCGTCCATTTTTATCCATGTCACAATCAGTCGCATTTCCCAGTAAAACTTGCTGTAATAAGCGTTCTTGTGGATTCATACTTGATAAACTACAAAGCTTTAATTCAATTTCTTCCCATTCAGGCAAAGGGTAAAGTAATAAGCACGGGTGTTGAATATCAACAGTGCAGATCATCTTTCCTTGGCAATCGGCAAATAGCTCCTCGCGATACTTAGTAGGTACCGTGATTCTATTCTTGCTATCAAGCGTAATTGCGCTAGCGCCTCTGAACATAATATTTACTTATATCAACGTTGCTTTTGTTTCATATTTTATTTTTCCGTAATTGTTAACAATCAACTTGAATGTGTCTCAAGGATCCACAATTACCCACTTTTTACCACATTGAACCATTCTAGTGACTAAAGTAAAGTTATGTCAAGTAAAGATCAGTAAAAATATCAG
>DPHE01000016.1:0-8543 GCA_003521815.1 Colwellia sp. | reverse complement strand
ATCAGTAAAAATATCAGCATGAGTACTGGTCATATAACCAGTAAAAATAAGGGGTGATAAAATAATTTTAGGAAGTTAATGAATTTGTGGACTTTTGTGGAGCAATATTTAAAAAAATGACGAAAGCGTGGTAAATAATTTTTAAGTTATTACATGCTTCTATATGAACTTATTGGACTTACTGTAAATATGCTATCGTCTAGCCCATCTACATACTCCTTAGGTCTATTTTTAACGATGTCATTTGAACTTGTACTTCTGTTCCTCGCAGGATTTTTTGGCGGTGTTCTGAACTCAATTGCAGGCGGCGGAAGTTTTATTACATTCCCCACACTTATCTTTGTTGGCATTCCTCCTATTATGGCCAATGCGACAAATACTTTTGCGTCATGCGCTGGTTATATGAGCGGTATTTATGCCTTTCGAAAAGAGATTGCTGACCATAGAGATGGACTGCTTCTAATATTAATAATCAGCTTAATCGGTGGTATTTCTGGTGCCTGGCTATTACTACAAACACCTCAAGCAGTGTTTCGAGAGGCTATTCCTTGGTTGTTATTATTTGCTACCGTCTTGTTTATTTTTGGCGGGCAGATTAATACGGGACTTAAAAAAATAGCCTCAAATCACCGACACGCATCATCCATCGGTGGCATTTTACTGTTAATAATCCTTTTTGGGGTATCAACCTATGGTGGTTTCTTCAACGCGGGACTGGGTATTATTACACTCAGCTATTTAGTATTAGCTGGTCACACAAATATCAATACCATGAATGGATTAAAACTATTAATCTCATCGACCGTATCACTGATTGCCATCGCATTGTTTATTTATAATGATGTTATTGCCTGGTATGAAGGGACTATTGTGCTATGTGGCACCTTAGTGGGAGGCTATGTTGCAGCGCATGTGTCACGCCAATTACCCCAAAAACAGGTTAGACGCTTTGTTATTGTGGTCAGTATTGCTACCACACTGTATTTCTTTTTTGATATTTATACAGGTTAATTATTAAAGTAGCCAATTACCATTCACCACCTAATATTTAATTTACCTATGTACTTTACTCAGGAGTTTATTCATAACGACATCTTTGACTGCTCCCTTCGACTGCTTCGCGCTCAGAGCGAACGGTAAGAACTTCCACTCATCTCCGTTGGTCCTGAGCTTGTCGAAGAGCCGATGGGCAAAAGAGGTCAAAACACTGCTAGAATGACATTATTTCTCAATAGTAAATTTTTCTTGATTTATCTACATAAGCAGGTAAATTAATTGGGCAGGTAAGATGATATATACAATTTTTTTCAAATAAAAAAAACCCGCTGTAATCAGCGGGGATTAATTAACATACTATTCACTAGAAAATAGTAATGCCTCTAAAACAACTCATCATCAATAGCAAATAAACAATCACTGCCAGATTTTGCTGAAGCAATCAAAGACAATCTACGTGGTAATAATCGAGTAAAGAAATATCGAGCTGTGTGCAGTTTACTTTGATAGAAGTCTACACCGCTTTCACCATTACTTTCTTGCTGTAACAAAGAAACCTGTGCCATTTTAGCCCAAACAAATGCCATTGCCGTATAACCAAAGACATGTAAATAGTCATTTGCCGATGCGCCTAATTCATTTATATCACTTTGTGATTTAGTTAATAAATCAGTCGTTAATTCGGTTAAATCAGTTACCGCTTCTGCTAGAGGATCAATAAATTCATTCATGGCCTGATTATCTTTACTGCTTTTGATAAACGTTTTCACTTCATCAGTAAACACTTTTAACATAGCACCTTTTGAACTCGCTACTTTTCGCATCAATAAATCCATGGCTTGAATACCATTGGTGCCTTCATATATTTGGGTAATTCGAGCATCACGTACTAATTGTTCTTGGCCCCATTCACGAATATAACCATGACCACCAAACACTTGTTGACCCGCAACCGTATTTTCAAAACCTAAATCAGTAAAAAATGCTTTAGCAATCGGCGTCATCAGTGCCGCTAAAGTTTCCCCTTTAACTTGCTCTTCACCTTCACCATAAGTCGCGTAATCAAGTTGCATAGAAATATAACTAGAAAGCGCGCGTGATCCCTCATTCAATGCTTTCATATTTAAAAGCATACGACGAACATCACCATGTACCATAATAGAGTCAGCTTCTTGATTAGGGTTTTTAACGCCATTGGTTTTACTATCAAGCGCTCTACCTTGTAATCTGTCTTTCGCATATTCTAGCGCATTTTGATAAGAGCGTACTGCGGCACTTAATCCTTGAATGCCCACACCAATGCGTTCAAAATTCATCATGGTGAACATACAAGCTAAGCCCTTATTTAACTCACCAACTAAGAAACCTTGTGATTCATCAAAATTCATGACACAAGTTGATGAGGCATGAATACCCATTTTATGCTCTATAGAACCACAACTCACATTGTTTGGCTCACCCAGTGATTCATCGTCATTGACACTAATTTTAGGGACTAAAAATAGGGAAATACCACGAGGGCCGGCTGGCGCATCAGGTAATTTAGCTAATACTAAGTGAACAATATTTTCAGTAAGATCATGTTCGCCACCGGTGATAAAGATTTTATTGCCCGTAATGCTATAACTACCATCATCTTCTGGAATGGCTTTTGTACGAATAATACCCAAATCAGATCCAGAATGTGATTCAGTTAGACACATAGATGCTGTCCAATCACCGGCATACATGCGCGTTAAATAACGTTGTTTTAATTCTTCACTGCCGTGTTTGGCTAATGACAACGCTGCACCCGCAGTAAGTACCGGAAAAAGCGCAAAAGAAATATCTGCACTATTTAACATTTCTTCATGTAACGCTGTTAACATTTTTGGCATACCCATGCCGCCATAATTAACATCACCACCAAGCGCAGTCCAACCACCTTCAGCATAGGTTTTAAACGCTTCTTTATAACCCGGAGCTGTAATCACTAGACCCTCTTTAAAGCTCACGCCAATTTCGTCACCTTGACGAGCAATAGGATCAATTTCTTGTTCAGCAATTTTGGCACACTCTTGTAAAATAGCTTCCGCAGTATCCTTATCAACTTGCTTGGCTAATTTAGGTAGTTTTTGCCACATTTCATCCGCTTTAAATACTTCATAAAGCAAGAAACTCATATCTGTTAACGGAACTTTATACTCAGCCACAACAACTCCTAATTTATTTGTTAAATTGTAATTAACTTACGTTGTTTTCTTGGCAAATAAGCCAAAATAAAAACAAACAATTAAAACACTTGTTTGAATATACCTTAATGACAAAAAAAGTAAAGTATTAGCACAAATTAACCTGTGTTTAACTTGATGTTCTACCGAAAAAAACGTTAGAGTTAATGAAATTTTCAAATCAATATATCCATGAAAAATCAGTATACCTAGTTCATAGTACATTTTTAGCTAACGATTATTTAGTCTTGCAGATAATCACTACACAATTTCTAAACCCTCAATGAAGGACTATCCGTTAATGTTATCCACTTTATTTAAAGTAAAACCTATCATTGATGAAGAAAGTAAAGAGTGGATTTTTGATACCTTTGCTTGGTGTATCGATCAACTTGACGGTGACTTTTTTAACAATAACAGTGAGTTGATATTACCTAACAATTCTTTCTATCCGGGTAGTTCAAGTAGTGTAGAAGAAATGGCAGAATCCATTTTTACAAATACCCTGAAGTACACAGGGATGACGTCATGGCCAATTAAGCTAGTGCCTTTGCAGAACTTTACCCAAAAGCCAATGCCTCGTCTCTCTTTTGAATCAATACTGCGTGGTGAAAATGCTAAGATAAGCGCTAGTATCAGCGATCATGAAAGTTCTCACGTTAATCGTGAAGTCAGTTATAAAGTTGAGGGTGAGGAAGTAGTTCCCACAATAGACATTGCTTTTCACGCTAGCCAGCTTAACCAACCGCAAGATTTAATTGCCTACTTAGTTCAAAGACAGGCGGGTATTTTAGTTTTCCAAAATGACGCTAACACCTCAACTAATACCTCTGAAACAATGACCTCTGGCGCGCCAGGGGGCAATGAAGTACTAGCACAAACCATTGATTTAGTAGCCTGCTTTATGGGCTTTGGCGTTATTTTTGCTAATACCGCTTACCAATTCAAAGGGGGTTGTGGTTCGTGTAACGATAGAAACCTGAACCGACAACCGGCATTACCTGAGTTAGAAACCGTTTACGCATTAGCATTATTTAGCGTAATGAAAGGGATTGATATTCAACCGATAAAGAAAGAGCTAAAGTCTCATTTATATAAGCCTTTTCGCCAAGCACACAAAGAAATAACACGCTATTTGCAACAAACGACAAATCCTGAGCATACACCACTAATCAGCGCTAGCAAGCTATAAAATAACGGATATTTAACGAGTAGATAACAGCAAATACAACGAGCACTCGTGACAACTTGCTAACGCTTCCAAAATACGTTGATTAACGCGCCTACCATGATTAATCCACCGCCCATAATTGTGGTGGCCATTGGTACTTCACTAAAGTATGCCCAACCTATAAATACCGAAAACAATACTTGCACGTAGGCATAAGCGGTCGCTTTGTTCGCGTCAGCACAGTTTAGTGCTTTGGTTAAGCCCTCCTGTCCTACTTGGGTAAATATCCCCACTAAAATCAATAAACCAGTCGCAGCTAAACTCGGTACAACAAAATCACTGCCTAACAGAATCATTGAAACCGGAAGCGCAACCAGAGGGAAGTAAAAAATAATGACCGAGCTGTCATCAGTTTTGGTCAGCTTTTTGACAATAATATAGGCAACAGCGCTACCAAAAGCCCCGAGTACTCCCGTACCAATACTTAACCAGGGATAACGAACCACACTGCCTATTTGTATATTCGACTGAGCCAAATTAGGTTGAATGATGATGAATAGGCCAAGTAAGCTAATGACAATACAGGCCATGGTTGATCGCTGTATGGTTTCTTTCAACAAAAACAACGCTAGCATAGCGGTAAACACCGGATGCAAATATTGTAATAAGGTGGCCTCTGCCAATGGCAAGGTTGTTATGGTGTAATAAACTAATATGAGAGCAAATGAGCCAACGGTACCCCGCGCAATTAACAACGCTTTATTGTGCCCAAACAACGGAATTTTTTTACGCTTAATATCAACGTAACTAATAATACCCGACACGATAGATCTTACCGCGACAATTTCAAGCACCGGAATACCTAAGCCACTAACCTCTTTTACACAGGCAGCCATTAAGGCAAAACCTAATGCCGAGATCAACATATACCAAACGCTCATTGGTATTGAATTTTTTATGGTTGTGAACATTGACGGTTTTGCTCGAATAGAAAAATGAAGTGATAATCTGCCTAAGTAGTAATGTTATTTATTAATATCAGCGAAAAGTAGCGTAACTCTATCTCTAATTGCTTGATATCGTTGTTTTTCACATAAGCCAAAACCCGATAATTGCCTTACTTTATTGCGGCCAAAGAATGGCACTGTCATGCCGGCAAAAAAACGACAATAACTCTCAAGTGACAAGGGTTGGTTTATTTTATCTTTAAGTCGTTGTGTTAATTCTAACATGCCTTGTTTTAACATGTCATCACTCGGCCATGGAATTTGTGCTTGGGAGTGTTCAAGTACGGCGACTTGGCCGCGACAAACACTACAGTGACCACATTGCGGGGCTGATTTGGTGGTGATATTATCGCTATCCAACTGATAACCCTCACAAATATTATCATCTAATCTATTGCGGTCAAAAACAGTGTCATCAAAATAACGCGCTAAATTTACCGTTAAACACGTTTCCAGTTGAAAGAAACGCACTAACGCAGCGATACGTTTAATTTCTTTTTCTTCATTATCTTTAAAATAATCACTGAGTGTTTGGCATAAGCTCGGATCAGCTAATTCCTTAAGATTTATTTTAAAAACTTCCGTTATGCCTTTTGTTTCAAGCACTATTAATTGTTGTTCTTGCAGGTATTCAAGCGCGGCAATAACGCGATTACGTTCAATACTTGTATCTTGCAATAAGGTGTCAAAATTTAAACTGCCCCATACTTTTTTGAATTCGGTGGCGTTAAAAATACGTTGTAAGAAGTCTTTACGTTGCTCATTAAAGCGATTAATAATTTCAGCTTTAGGTGCTAACAGTTTAATTTTAAAATCAGCAAAGTAAGCATACTGCGGTTCAATCACACCAGCAAGCTCTAGTTGTACCAGTAACGTTTTCAGTGGTAATTGTTTAATATTAATAGCATTGGATAGCGGTAATATTTGTAGCTCCCATTTACTGTCATAAGCACTCGTTATGGCCTCTGACTTTATCGTGTTTAATAGCATTTCAATACCTGTAAACTCAGGGGTATCACCATAAACGAAGTTTTCTACTGTATTTAATCCATCAAGGTTTGCTAGCGTAAAACACTGTGAAGGTTGTCCGTCTCGCCCTGCCCTCCCTATTTCTTGACTGTAATTTTCAATAGATTTTGGTAAATCATAATGAATAATAAAACGTATAGCGCTTTTATCTATACCCATACCAAAGGCAATGGTTGCGACAATCACCTGTATTTTTCCGTTCATAAAGTTTTGCTGAATTTGACTGCGCGTATCACTATCAAAACCGGCATGGTAAGCACACGCGTTTATGCCTTGCTGTGTTAAGTATTGCGCAACGGTTTCAGCCGAATGTTGCAAGGTAACGTAAACAATCCCTGCACCTTGATGCGCCATAATAATTTGTTCAAGTTGCTTGTTTTTATGTGCTTGGCTAACAGGCAATACGGTTAAATCAAGGTTTGAACGATAAAAGCCCGTTTGTACGATATGTTCATCTCGAATAGCAAACTTAGCCGCCATATCCTGTTTTACTTTACGGGTAGCAGTTGCAGTAAGTAATAATACCAACGGAATGTTTAATGCCTGGCAGTAACTCGGCAATTTTAAATAATCGGGTCTAAAGTTATGCCCCCACTCAGAAATACAATGCGCTTCATCAACCACTAACATAGATACAGGTACTGATTCAATAAATTGTCTAAAACGTTCATTTTTAAAACGTTCAACGGATACCATCAACACTTTAATACTACCATCGCGCACACCTGCCATAACGGTTTGTGCTTCGTTTCCTTTTAAGGTGGAATCAATACTTGCGGCCTTAATGCCTTTGCTAGCCAAAAACGCCAGTTGATCTTTTATTAAGGCTAACAGTGGTGAAACAACCAGCGTTAAGTGAGGTAGGTGCAAAGCAGTCAACTGATAACACAAGCTTTTACCAGAGCCAGTAGGGAATATAGATAACGTTGAGTGCCCGGCAAGTAATTGCGTGATAGTTTGCTGCTGACCTTCTCTGAACGCATCAAAACCAAAGGTAGTTTTTAGTGATTGTTGAAGAGAGTTTGAAGGCGTTCCAGTCATATGTAATATTTCCAGGTAAATTATTATTGAAGCGGTAAGTTTTTATTAATATGTTTCAGCCTTCCTGATACATCGTCGTTTTATATCTCTGCCGCCACGACTGAAATTTCAACTAACAACGCTTCACGCGCCATTTTAGCCGCAACACAAGCACGTGCTGGCGCATGACCTTCAGGTATCCAAGCATCCCAAACGGTATTCATATCAGCAAAATAACTCATGTCTTTAACATAAATCGTTGCAGACAATATATGCTCCCTATCACTACCTGCTTGTGTTAATAACACATCAACTTTATCAAGCATGGTTTGTGTTTGTTCGGTAATATCTTTCGTCGCATCCTCAGCTACTTGACCACATAAGTAAATAGTGCCGTTATGTTTAACAATTCGACTCATGCGTTGTTTGGTTTCTTGTCTTTCTATAGTCATTCTTATTTCTCCAGCATAGCAATAAATTTTTGTGATTGACCTATGAGTATTAAGGGTATAGTGATTAAGCGAGTTGGGCAAAGTTATTATTTTATTTAGTAACAACCAACAAAAACCCCAGAGTATTTTTACTCGGTAAGCACTCATTCGCAAGGTCATTTAAAAATTAATGACAAACGTTCAATATAGCTACAAGTAAATCAATAATTAAAGGAGGTATAACTGCCTATCATTAATACTCAACGAGGGCGGGAAGTTCTGGTTGAATGTACTGACTGAGCTTCAAAACCGTAGGGTAAATGACATACTTATTGCTTGTGTTGATGGTATTAAAGGCTTTCCTGAGTCCATTAATACCATATTCCCCCAAACACAAGCCAGCTCTGTATTGTTTATATGGTACGTAATTCGATGGAATATGTTAACCAGGTAAAATCTTTGTTTAAAGTTTACAATGGCTCCAAATAAATTAGAGTTAATAATTTGAATCTATGGGGCAATAAAACCATAAATATCTGACTTCAGTTGAGGTGAAATATCTGCTGTTAATAACTCTCTTAATGTAGTTTCAGCTATTGGGCTGCTGGATAAATTATTACCTAAAATTATTATTAATCTCTTCGTCTCAGTTTTATTGTTTAACTGTAACGATCTCTGT
>DPHE01000001.1 GCA_003521815.1 Colwellia sp. | reverse complement strand
AGAAAAGGAGCAGGGTGATGATTAAAAATGTTCCTAAATATTATAATCTATTTTTGCTTATGAGCTTATTTTTCTTGTGTAGCCCTATGGTAGAAGCGAAGCGCCCTGAATATCATTTAGCGCTAAAAAAGCACTTGTTCTATCCAGCACAAATCATCATTCCAGCAAATAAAAAAGTTAAGCTAGTTATCCTTAATCACGATAATAGCGTAGAAGAGTTTGATAGCTTCGACCTTAATAGAGAAAAAGTGATATTCCCTAAACAAAAATCAATCATTTTTATCGGGCCATTGCCGGTAGGTGAATATCATTTTTTTGGTGAGTATCATCCTAATAGTGCGCGAGGAAAAGTCATTGTTGTTGAAATTAATAATACCCAAGCGGTTTCACCTGACACGTTAAGTTCAAAGCAAGGGGGTCTAGATGTTAATTAATACAGTTCTTTTGTTTTTACAAAGTGCCTTACCTATGTTTATTATCATCTCGTTGTTGTTATTACGCTTTACTGCTGAATCAAAGAGTATTGTTACGCCTAAAAATTTAATTGGCATCACTTGTTTGGCTATTACATTAGTGTTTTTATTGAATCAAACCATGGAAAAAATATCGCAACTTTTTGAAGGTAAAGGCACTGAAATCGTTTTTTCTTTTGGTTTTATAATCATCTATTTTTGTAGCGTATTCTTATTTTTATTGAACAATAAAGACCGTTTTATCAAGGTTAAACAGGCCCTGGCTCTAGTCATTTTTCTATTAGTGTTTTCGCTTAATGGTTCGCATTTTATGTTGTATTTAAGCAGTTACTGGACGCAAACATTACAAGTTGAATCAGCAGGATTAGAATCCTTATTTATTGGCATTATTTTAGCTGTGGGTATTTGTGTCAGTTTTGCTATCTTATTGTATTTTTTATTACGCTACAGTGACCTTAATATCCATCCTAAAACCTCTTGTTATTTATTACTGTTTTTTGCCCTGGGTCAATTAATGCAGTCAATATTACTCTTGCAACAAGTGGACGTTTTACCGTTGAGTTATAGTCTATGGAATAGCTCAAACTTTATTGCGGAAAACTCTGGATTTGGTCAATTACTTCGTGTTTTATTTGGTTATGAAGCGACCCCATCATTTATGCAACTCATTATCTATTTGACTGCCTTTATTGTGCCTATATTGATGCGTAACAACCGACATCTTGTTCGGATATCCTCTGGAGAAAAATCATGAAAGCCTTAATGTTTTTTAAGCAGTTTTGCTGGCTTATGCTTGCAAGTGTAAGCCTTTTGCTCAGTTATACGTCAACAGTATGTGCCGATGGTGTTGTGGTGGATAAAGTTTACCATCCTTATGTTACGGCTAATGAACAAGAAGTTGAATGGCGATTATTTTCACCTAAAGAAAGTAAAAATAACAATCTGGCCCAACGTTTCGCTTATGGCCAATCGTTAACTGATACTATTATGTTAGAGCTTTATTTAATCGGTGAGCGTGATATTAATGATGATTTTAGTTTAAGCTCGTATGAGCTTGAAGCACGGTGGATGTTGACAGAGCAGGGTGAATACTGGGCAGATTGGGGATTGTTATTTGAGATAGAAAAAGTGCAGCGGCAAAAAAACTGGGAAGTCACTTCTGGAGTTTTAGTCGAAAAAGAATTTGGCCGAGCTAGCCTTACTTTTAATGCTTTTATTATTTATGAGTGGGGTAAAACTATAGTTAGTGAATTTGAAACGGAGTTTCGCTTACAATACCGTTATCGTTACCTTGAACAACTCCAACCAGCGATTGAGTTATATTCGGGTCAAAACTACCTAGGTATTGGGCCAGCTTTTATGGGAATTCAACGCTTTGATGGCCAAAAACAGCTAAAATGGGACGTCGGTTTTATTACGGGATTAGACAGCCGTAGTAAAGGGCATATTTTACGTGTTGCTATTGAATATGAGTTCTAAAAATAAGAAGAAATATGGGTAGAGTAAACTACCCATAATTGCGATTGATAGCTTAATTAATCTAAATAAAAACCAATATGCTGATGTAATCTAACTAACATTTCTTCTTTGTCGTTAACAAATTCAAGGCGCTGTGCAAAGTCTCGTAATGCGAGTTCTATCTGATTAACAAATTTCCCATAACCATGAGACGTTTTATCTTTGTCGCAGGCAGTAAAAATCAATTGAACCGTATCAACCAGTTTATTTGATTCCCATTTACACGTGTAGCCACAACTTGTAAGTGAAGGATTAGAGCCTAACATGAGTAACTCACCGCTAGCGATAACATTTTCATCTTCGCCTTTTCGTACAATGGGCACTAAGCCATTAGCAATCACCGCACCTTTATATAATTTTTGTTTTTTAGCTGAGCTAATAAATGCATCGGCAATTAAGGTATATAATTGATTATAACAACCAGATTCATCTTCATTTTTTATTAATGAGCGTACACGTCGGTTCAAAGGAAAATCAATCACGGCATAAGTTAATGCGTCTGTGTTTGCAGGTAAGTTTTGTTCGTCGGCTAAATATCGATTAGTCATAGAACGAAATTTATGTACCTGAGAGCCTTCTACGCCTTTATGTTTAGCAAATAAGTCATAGGTTAAATGTTGATGATCGCATATACGTACAGTTTCTTTATTAATACCGATTTGATCACTAAATTTACTAATAGATTGTTTAACTTTTTGATGAAATTTAGCTGAATGAACTCTAATTTCTGTACC
>DPHE01000048.1:93663-94197 GCA_003521815.1 Colwellia sp. | reverse complement strand
AAGACTCACTAACGAATATAAAATGAAAATAAAACGCAAAACTCTTTTTTGGAAGTTATACCCTTCCTTTTTAATTATTTCATTTATCTCATTACTTGCCATTGCAATGATTGCTCTGTGGTCATTTAAATCCTTCTATTACCAAGAGCGTGCTGACGACTTAGAAATAAGAGCAAAAATATTAACGCCGGTATTTTCTCGGCTTATTCAAGCTAACAATTATCAAGAAATACAAAATAAATCTCAAACACTAGGTGACGAATCATCAACACGAATTACTATTATTTTACCTTCAGGACAAATAATTGGGGATAATAAAAAATCTCCCGCGACAATGGACAATCATAAAAACCGTCCTGAAATTGAACAAGCAATACGTAACGGTAAAGGTTTATCAACAAGATATGGTCACACACTAGCCATAGACTCAATGTATTTTGCGATGCCTATTATCGCACAAGACAAAATGATTGGCATAATGAGAACATCTACTCCTTTATATACACTACAAAATGCCTTGTGGAGTATTTATTA
>DPHE01000048.1:93006-93400 GCA_003521815.1 Colwellia sp. | reverse complement strand
CTGGAAATAATCAAAGTACAAGCGCAACGATTAGCCAAAGGTGATTTTTCAAGTCGCGTGCAACTAAGGTCAAACGACTCGCTTGAATCTGAACAATTAGGCCAAGCATTTAACGAAATTTCCATTCAATTAAATCAACGTATTGAAATCATTCTTAATCAGAGAAACGAACAAGAAGCCGTGTTTTCTAGTATGGTTGAAGGGGTTATTGCCGTTGACAGTAGTGAAAACGTTCTTCGTATTAACCAAGCTGCCTATAATATTTTGAAGATTTCAGAAAAAAACATTGAAGGCATAAAATTAAAAAATGTTATTGATAACATTGAACTACATAACCTTATTTTATTTGCTTTACAACAAAATACGCCTGTAGGACAAGAAATCATAGTTCACC
>DPHE01000048.1:74940-92824 GCA_003521815.1 Colwellia sp. | reverse complement strand
CATGAACAGGTGTTACTTGCCCAATCAGCACCTTTACTTGATATACATAAAAAAAAATGTGGCACCCTTATAGTATTTAATGACATAACCAAACTAAAAGAGTTTGAATTACAAAGAAAAGAATTTGTTGCCAATGTATCGCACGAGCTTAGAACGCCTCTTACCGCTATCCAAGGTCTCTCTGAAACATTAATAGAATTTCCTGACTTACCCCAAGATAAAAGGGCTTATTTTATTGATGTTATACATACACATTCTATTCGTTTAGAAAGTATTATTGAAAATTTATTAACCTTATCGAAAATAGAAAAAGAAACAGAAATTGATGAAATTAACCTTGTAGAAGAATCTATTACTTTAGCGCTAAGTAACGCTATCTTTCTTTGTAAAGACAAAGCGCTAAAGAGAAATATTGACATTATTTTAAACAACTCCGAAGAGATAACATTTAAACACAACTCTTCGTTGATAGAACAAGCAATTATCAATCTTCTAAACAATGCAATTAAGTACAGTAATGGCAACAGCGAAATAAAAATAACAGTACTTAAGCTTGAGCATGAAATTAAAATAAGTGTTGAAGACAAAGGCAGTGGTATTCCCGAAGAACATTTATCACGATTATTTGAACGTTTTTATCGCGTAGACAAAGCACGTAGTCGGCAGTTAGGCGGAACAGGATTAGGCTTATCTATTGTCAAACATATTGCATTAGCTCACAAAGGGACAGTAACAGTGAATAGTAAAATAAATAAAGGCAGTATTTTTTCTTTAATATTGCCATTAGAAAGGTAAACTAAATTACATTTAGTTAAGTAAAAATTCGGTACATTCAATCAATTAACAGTATAAATATTAAGGTAAACATATGCTTTATCAGTTAGGTAAACTTATTCCAAATATTTCAAAAACAAGCTTTATAGCTCCAAATGCTAGTGTCATTGGAAATGTAGTGTTAGAAGAAAACGCAAGCGTTTGGTTTAATGTTGTTATCCGTGCTGATAATGCACAAATAAAAATAGGAAAAAACTCAAATATTCAAGACGGCAGCATTTTGCATGTTGATGATGACTTTCCTATTAATATTGCGAAAAATGTCACTATAGGTCATAAAGTAATGTTACACGGCTGTTCTATAGATGAAGGCAGTTTAATCGGAATGAATGCTGTGGTGTTAAATGGTGCTAAAATTGGAAAAAATTGTTTAGTGGGTGCCAATGCTTTGGTTACAGAAAACATGATCGTTTCTGACGGTAGCTTAGTCTTAGGCTCACCCGCAAAAGTGATTAAACAACTCGATGAAAAAACCAAAGCAATGATCGCAAGAGGCGCAGCTCATTATGTTCATAACAATATTCGATATAAGAAAGAGTTAACGCAAATAGATTAATCAATGTTTAATATTTTATTTTGCTTAATTATGTTTCTTAATACAATGGCAACTACGATATATTGGCTTTAATAACTTTATTATCTTTTACCAATAGGTTGTATAAATTAAAATAATGAAAACTGAATTTGTAAACTCTATCGATAAGATTAATGAATTAACTTGGCAATCATTAGCCGACTCTAGCTCGCCATTTATAAGCTATCAATTTTTTAAAGCCTTAGAACACAGCCAATCCGTTTGCAGTAAACAAGGTTGGCAACCACACCATTTGTTATGGTCAAAATCAAGCAATATACGTGCAATACTTCCTATGTATATTAAAGAGCACTCTTGGGGGGAATATGTATTTGACTGGGCATGGGCTGAAGCTTACCAAAAACATAATGAACCTTATTATCCCAAGTTAGTGGCTACAATCCCGTTTACACCGATATCTACAACTAAACTAATGGCAAGTAACATAGAGTTGCCTGAAGTGTTTTCTGTGCTAACCGAGCACTGCCTAGATCAAAATATTAATAGTTGGCATATTTTGTATACGCAAGATATCCCTAAAGAATCACTCAGTTCAAACAATGTATTTCAGCGTAATACCGTACAATTTCACTGGTTCAATCATCAGTATCACGATTTTAGTCACTTTTTATCTACGTTTACCGCACGAAAAAGAAAAAATGTAAAAAAAGAGCGCCTTGCGATCTCAAAACAAAATATAAAGGTACGACAAATTTTGGGTAAAGATATAACGCCACAAGAGCTATCTTTTTTTTACTTAACTTACCAATTAACGTATGTAAAACGTGGGCATTCACCTCACTTAACCGTTGATTTTTTTGCTCGTGCCCTAACGTCGCTTCCTGATAATATTTTATTAGTGATTGCCAGCATTGACGGCGATGATATAGCCTGTGCCTGGTTTTTCTTTGACGAGCACCAGCTTTATGGCCGATATTGGGGGTGTACACAAACGCAAAACAATCTTCATTTCGAACTTTGTTACTATCAAGGGATTGAATTTTGCATTGAGCATAAGCTACAAGTGTTTAATCCCGGAGCTCAAGGCGAACATAAAATTCAACGTGGTTTTGAGCCGGTATTAACTCACTCCTATCATTGGATAAAACATCTAGGATTTAGACCTGCCATACAGCAGTTTTGCCTACAAGAACAACAACAGATGCAGCGCTATTTAAAGCATTGCCAACAATTTTTACCGTTTAAAGTTGAAAAAAGTTAATTTGTCGTTATTAAAATTAGAACCCTTAATTAAACTAATGGGTATTACAGTAAACGTTAAAAGGTTAGAAAAATAATGATAAAGCCATTTTCACAAGCATGTGAAAACAATAAACAGCCTATACTCGACATATTAACTCGCGTATTCGTCAATCAAACACATGTCTTAGAAATAGGCTCAGGCACAGGACAACATGCCGTTTATTTTGCAAAAAACTTGCCTTTTCTTACTTGGCAAACCAGTGATTTATCCATTAATCATGAAGCTATTAATCAGTGGATAGGTGACCTTCCTCCACCAAACATTAAACGACCATTAGTGATCGATTTAGCAGGCGTTCATGCATTAGCTGAAAACATAGATGCCCTATTCACGGCTAATACCTTACATATAATTAGTTGGCCGCTAGTACAAAAGTTTTTCGAACTGGTAGAAAAACTTTTAGCCACAAACGGAGTACTATGCATTTATGGACCATTTAACTACCAAGGTAAATACACTAGCGAAAGCAATGCTAACTTTGACCTTTGGCTAAAAGCTCGAGATAAAAATAGTGGTATTCGTGATTTTGAAGCCGTTTGTCAATTAGCGACAAAGGCAGGTCTATCTTTAAAAGAAGATGTCAATATGCCTGCAAACAACCGAATGTTGATATTTAACACAACAGGTTCAAAAATATGATTCATCCTAAAGCATGTTGATAGAAAAATTTTATCTTGAAAAATTAACATTATTCACAACAACTACTTTATTTACCCCTTTCGGCTAAGATGAAGGTTGCGAATTTAATTCACTCAAATAACAAAAACCACCATCGATAAACCATTATTTAATCAGACATCAAATACCTATTATTTTAAATCAACATTACTATAATTAACTGATTTTTTTATGCCCAAAAAATGCGATTGCTGACTTGTCAATATACGCATAAAGCTTTACAGGAAGTAACTTAAGCCATGCATTCAAGAAAGTAATACACGTTCTACTCGGTTCTTGAGATAATATCCGTAGATCGCAATATAATGCTTGATGAATTAACGTTAACCCTGCGATTCGACTACTACTTTTGATAGCTCTACGTGCCAAGTAACGAAGTTGAAAAGCTTTTGCCAACGTGTAATGTTTTTTGAAAAATTCAGGGTCTCTAAAATAATTTTGGCTCACTGCATGTTTCCAATTGTGCAATCGTTTTTCTAAATTTACACAGAATCCCTCTTCATCCACACGATAATAGGTTAATGGTTCAATAATACCTTCGAATTTCCATTGTGTGGTAAGCGCAATTCTTGTCCACAACTCTATATCTTGCGATTGTCGTAAACTTTCATCAAAATACATTTTTCGATATTTATCCTGATTAAGTCCAAAATATCCGATATCGTTTAACAACGACCGCCTTATAACGGCCACAGAACCATTTCCAACCGGATTATGACAAAAAACATCTTGTTTACTGACATTGGTAAGTTTTGGAAATTGCCCCACACCGAGAAGTTGACTTTCTTCATCAACAAATAATGATGGGCAATAACTAACGCCAACGTCTGGATGGGTATTTAAATGGTGAAGGTGTTTTGATAATTTTTCTGGAGCCCAATAATCATCGGCATCAAGCAATGCAACATAAAAACCTCGCGAGACCTCTATGCCTGTATTTCGAGCACCAGATAACCCACTATTTTTTTGTTGGATGAGACGTATCCGATGATCCTCAAATTGCTCTATTAACCTCAGCGTATCATCGGCACAACCATCATCAACTAAAATCAATTCAAAATTATGATAAGTTTGTGCCAAAACAGATTGAATACTCTGTTCAATATACTTTTCACCATTAATTATAGGTATCACTACTGAAATCATAGGTAGGGGATTAATATTCATGAAATTTTCTTCCGTTAAATAATTACATTAAAATTAAAACTCTAGTTTGTATTGCGTCACCAAAATAAAGCGTAAAACGCCATCCAAGGCTGCTAAAAAGTAAACAATGGTAAAATACATAGCTTGTTCTGGTGTTAAAATAACAAGCATTGAGACAGTAATAAGCAGAAAAACTAATCGTGTTATAGTTTCATTGGTGTAGGAACCTTTTGCCTGCTCAAAGATGCAATAGGTATTAACGATGATGATGGGTAACGCGGCTAATACAGCAATGATGATTATTCTAGCAATTTTGGCAAATATTTGAGCGCAAAACAACCAAGCTGCATTAGAGTGAAATTGAAAATAAGGTTGTAAACTTTGCTTTAAGCGACTGAATCCCATAAGAACTGACCTGAAATATTTAACGTTATGACGCATCCTAACGTTAAGTATTCAAGATCTATTCCAATATTAAAAAATAAAACCAACTCTTTGTATTTATTAGTTATTATATAAAAAAGAACATATACCAATGCTGCGTGTTAACCTCTTTTCGCATTGTGCCACTCTAGTGGGTATTCATTTGAAATTTAAAAACAACGACTATTCAGCAGTTTCAGTTTCCCATTGTTGAATTTTTCTATACAACGTTGAAGGGCTTACCCCAAGTTCACTAGCCGCTTTTACAATATTATCCTGGCAAACTAGGATGGCTTGCTCTATCGCATAACGTTCAACTTTTTCTAAAGAAATGATTTCTGTATCCGTTTGGTTACCATTATTTGGTTTAGTACTCTTTTGACCTTGCACACCATAGAGTGACTTTTCCTTGGATAAAATAGACACTGAACTTGATGGATTAAAATGCCGCGTTAGCTGTTGTTTTAAAATGGTATCTGAAATCAACGGCCCTTCAGACATAACCACCGCACTGTGAATAATATTTTGTAGCTGGCGAACATTACCAGGCCAAGGGTAATCATTTATCAGTTTTTCCCCCATAAAAGAAAATCCTGCAAAACCTTTACCTTCAATTTTACTGTAGTGGCTCAAAAAATGCGTAGCAAGTTGTATGGTGTCATTACCTCGCTCACATAAAGGCGGTAAAAATATTGATATGACATTGAGTCGATAAAATAAATCTTCTCGTAATTTATGTTCCGCTATTGCGATGTATGGATCTCTATTGGTTGCACAAATAAACCGTATATCTACTTGCTCTACTTTACCACTCCCGACCCGTTGAAACTGGCCTGTTTGAATAAAACGCAGTAATTTAGCCTGTAAATTAATATCCATTTCACCAATCTCATCTAGAAACAAACTTCCTCCATCGGCAAGTGTGGCAGCACCATTTCTATTGGATATGGCACCAGAAAAAGCCCCTTTTATATGTCCAAAAATTTCTGACTCCATTAGTTCTGATGGAATTGCTGCGCAATTAAGTGCAACAAAACTATTTTTACTTCTGTTACTTAAACGGTGAATTGCTTGCGCGGCAACTTCCTTACCTGAACCGCTGGGGCCGGTAATAAAAACTGAGGCATTACTTGAAGAACATTGTTCAATACAAGAGTAGACAAATTGCATAGGGACTGAATCACCAATAAATCCCTCAAACTTTGTTTTACGGTATTGCTGAAATTGATCAATTGTGCGGCGCATTAGCGTTCGCTCAGCTAATATTTGTTGTAATTCCAGCGCCTGTTTCAGGGTAATAATTAAATCATTATTATCCCAAGGTTTTTTCAGATACCCCCATACACGTCCTTGATTTATTGCAGATAAAACCATACTCATATCATTACAACCGGTTAATACAATACGTACTGTTTCAGGTGATAATTTAGCTACTTTTTCAAGTAATTGAATGCCATCCATCTTGGGCATTTTCATATCAGATACAATCACATCAACCGGAAGCTTAGCAAATACTTCAAGTGCCAAAGCTCCACTTTCTGCAGTAATAATGTCTGCGTCTAATTTACTCGCAACACGTTTAAGAGAACTTAGTATTAACTTTTCATCATCAACAAATAAAATTCTCAGTTTATTCATGTTTTTCATATCACACCCTAGTAAAGTCCATATTACATAATTTTTTTGAAAATCAATCACATCCCTGTTTAGGTGAATAAAGTTACTTTAGTATTATTTATTCTGATATATTTATTACTGATTACAATATATGATATTTTAGCTCATAATTATTGTCGCGGTAAAAATTAACAGGAAAAACTCAATACTACATAAATAAAGCCTTATCACTAAAAACCTAAATCAATGAAATAATAGCGTAATTTTTACTTTTTGCTTTGTTTTATAATAAAATGATAAAAATATGTATCCTATAAAGATTATAGTATTGAGTGAATAAACAAGGATGAACAGATGTTAAAAAAAGAGTGTGAACTCGATTTATATTCAGACATGACTATTTTATGTGTCGATGATGAAGCCTGTATATTAAGATCACTACAGCGTTTATTTTACCGTCAAACTTACCGAGTTTTAGTCGCTCAAAGCGCTGAACAAGCATTGTTGATAATGCAAAAGCAGCCTGTAAGTTTGATCATTTCTGATATGCGCATGCCTAAAATGGATGGAGCCCAACTTTTACAGCAAGTTTCGCAATTACACCCTAAAATTTATCGTATTATGTTAAGTGGCTATGCTGACTTTGAATCTACAGTAGGCTCATTAAACTTAGATAAAACACATAAATTTATTAACAAACCTTGGAATAATAACGAATTAATAGGTGTTGTTAACGAAGGTTTAGCGCAGGTGGTATTAAAGAAAGGTAATGTTCATCATTAGGAGTTAGTTATGCAAGGTTCTATATTTACCACTTTATCAAAAATGGTTATTGATAAATGGGGCATTGAAACATGGAATGAGTTGTTGGATACGATAAAACCATCATCTAAAGGTATTTATACTAAAGGGATGCAGTATGATGATTCAGAGATGACGGCATTAATTGGCGCATTGTCGAAAAAAACGAATATTGATACCCCTCGCTTAGTAAGAACATTTGGACGTTATCTGTTTATTCATTTATATAATAGCAGCCCAACTAATTTGTCTCATATTGATAATCTAAAAGATTTTTTACTCAGTATTGATTTGGTGATTCATAAAGAAGTTAAACGTGTTTATCCTCAAGCTTATCTGCCAAGTTTTGATTATTCAATAACACCGGATGGTGATTTGGTAATGTTTTATCATTCTAAACGTAAGTTGTGTTATTTGTCAGAAGGTTTGATTTTAAGCGCCGCCTCGCATTTTGGTGAGGAGGTGCAAATTACCCAACCAGAATGTATGCATAACGGAGCGGAAAAATGTAAATTAATTATTTCTTTTAAGGATAAAATATGAATCAGCCAGATGCTTATAAAATTGCTTTTAAAAGAGAAGTAAAAGCAAGAGAATTAGCGGAAAAATTGCTTGAAGATAAAACCCGAGAACTATACGACAACGTTTTACATCTCGAAGGGGTTATTGATGAACTGAACGTCATGCAAAAACAGCTTATTCAGTCAGAAAAAATGGCTTCCTTAGGTCAGCTTACCGCAGGTATTGCTCATGAAATCAATAATCCTATTGGTTTTTCCTACAGTAATATTTCTTGCTTAAATGATTATTTAACCGACTTTTTTTTATTAGATGATCACATAATGAATTCGAATGATTTGCAATTAAATGAAGCAGAGCTACTGAAACAATATCGTCAAATTCATAAAAAAATCAATGCTGACTATCTGAAAAAAGATATACCTATACTATTAAAAGATACGTTCGAAGGGTTACATCGCGTTAAACATATTGTTGAAAATTTAAAAAAAATTTCTTACAAAAGTAATGATAAATTTACATCTTTTAGCATAAATGAATGTATTAATTATAGCCTTAAAGCGGTTAAAAATGAGTTAAAGTATTCCATGGATACCACATTAGAATTAAATGACTGCCCTAACATATTTGGAGAAGCATCAGACTTAATTCAAGTGTTCATTATTTTATTCATAAATGCTTCCCAGGCATGTGAAAAAAAAGGGCATCTGTTTATTAAGTCCTCGCATGAACAAGATAAAGTGATTATATCCATTAGGGATAATGGAAAAGGCATTGCTGAGGATAATTTACATAAAATTTTCGATCCTTTTTTTACTACAAAAGATATTGGTGCTGGTACAGGGTTAGGCTTATCGATATCACACGGAATTATGGAAAAACATTGTGGAAAAATTACAGTTGAAAGTAAAATAAACCAAGGGACTTGCTTTACAATAACCTTACCAATTGAAAAACGAATAAAACCAAGGGGCTTGTCTTATGATAACCTTGTCCCCCAAAAAATCGTTTAATATCGTCTAAAGCCCTATCGAAATAATAGGGCAACCTAGTACTCTATCTCCTAGAGAGTAAATACTAAATATCACTAAAACTTTTATTTGTCGCCTAACACTTAAATTTATAGGCGTTTATTCCGTTAGTATCAAGCGGCCTAACCACAACAAATCAAAGTACGGATACATAAGAAAATAAAATATGGAATACTTTTTGCTTAACTATTAATAATAATTGGTAAACATTGAGCAGAGTTTTTTTATGTTGTATTCAAAAAGTATTCAGCGTTTTTTTATCGCTTGTTTGATGATTTTTAATGGTCCAATAGCTGCAGCCCCTTTCGGAAGTTGTCCTTCAAACGCTTTTTTAATGCAAGATAACACGGCACAACTTTATGGGGTAAACCTAGTTACCGGTGATTACTCATTATTATCGAGTGATTTAGGCACTACTAATAAAATCAATGCCATTGGTTTTAATTTTCATGACAACTACATTTATGGTTGGGGATATGAATGGGGCACTCTAGTTCGTATTGGCGATGACTATCAGGCTACGCCATTGACCTTAATCAATACCCCCGAAGTAAACTTTTATATTGGTGATATAGCGCTCAATGAAAATAGCTATTACTTTTATAAAAAAGGAGTGGATTATGGCTTATATAAAGTATCACTTAACATAAAATCAAACGAATATCTCCAAGTTAACAAAGTTATTAATGGTCAAGATTTATCGATCAACATTTATGATCTTGCTTTTCATCCTGATAATGGTTTTGCTTACAGTGTAGATAGGCTTGGACAGCTTCATCAAATAAACGTGACTAACGGCAACTCAGTTATGTTAGGCCAGACTGGTGTAACCGGTGTCTTTGGCGCTGTTTATTTTGATGTTGAGGGTAATTTTTATATCAGTCGTAACGCTGATGGTTTTGTCTTTATTATCGATATCGCAGAGCAAACGCCTCAAGCGACCTTTTTTTCCTATGGCCCTAACTCGTCACAAAACGATGGCGCCCGTTGCGCCGTTGCACCGGTTATTGATGAGTCTATTGCTGCGACAACAGACTATGGCGATGCACCAGACAGTTATGGCACTACATTGTTTAGTAATGGTGCCAGACACGGTATTAGCAATATCTATTTGGGTAGTAGCATAACCACTGAACATAATGCCAATGTCTACCCAAAAATAGATCAAGATGACGGCATAACTTTCGTAACTCCATTACTCGCGGGTAGTGATAGCCTTATTCAAGTTAAAGCAACCGGTGCTGGCTACCTCAATATATGGGGAGATTGGAATCGTGATGGGATATTTTCATCGGAAGAAAAATTGATTTCAGATAAATATATGGATAACACCACTGAAGTATTGCTTGTTAATACACCAACCAGTGCCTTGAACGGTTTTACTTGGATTAGAGCTAGATTTACCTCTATAACTTCTATCGTCGCCAGTGGTGGTGTAGCAGATGGTGAAGTGGAAGACTATAAAATGTTGGTAACGAATCCGGGTAATAGCCAAATACAAGATACACCTTACTACCTCGCCTTTGAAGACAGTTGGCCTGAACAAGGTGATTACGATATGAATGATGTGGTGATGTTACAGAACTCTTCATTGTTATTAACAACGTCAAATGAAGTAAAGCAAATTGAATTCAAAGGTGAGTTAAAAGCAATAGGCGCTTCTTTCCACAATGGTTTTGCCATTCAATTGGATAATATTTCACCCCGTAATGTTAACCCTGAATTGGTGCGTTTTGAAATTAATGGTGTGTTGCAAGAAACTAGTGTCGTAGAAGAAAATACAGAACATTTAGTGATTAATATTACCAATGATTTATATAACCATATTCAGCTAGCTGAAAACTGTTCATATTATCGTGTTGAAGTTAATTGCAGTAATTCATCTCAAATGACCTTTAATGTGACTGTGCCTTTTAAAACGCCTATTCCATTAGAGCAGTTTCCAGAAGCCCCCTATAACCCCTTTATCTTTGCTCAAGAAGACGCTTACCACGGTGACCTATTTTATCACCCTGGTAGAACACTAGAGATTCATCTAAAAAATAAAATACCAACATCTAAGGCGGATACTAGTATGTTCGGTGTTGCTGACGATGTAACACAGCTATCGGCCAATCATACCTATCAAACTAACAACGGTTTACCTTGGGCAATGGCTATTAGCCCCGGTTCAAAAGAAAATTGGAGACATCCACTTGAAAATGTCGACATATTACATGCTTATCCAGATTTAAAAAGTTTTATCGAAAGTAATGGCAATACCTCAACCAATTGGTTTTCTCAACGTAATGCGATTGACGCTAAACTTTATTAATATAATCATAGGGAGCAAAAGTAATGAATACTTATTTAATGCCACTCATCATGTTAACCATAACAATTACAGGTTGTGGCGGTGGCGGTGATGAAGAAAAAAAACCATCAGTTAAAAATATAATAACAACGGATAAAACTATAACCACAAGTGACTTAATCAGTGCCCCTGATTTTAATTTTATCTCAAGTACTAATTTAGAAGTTGTACTGCCAGCTTCACCATCAACAACCGTTAGCTACTTTATTAGTATATGTACCGATTTTTATAAAGAAAATGATGAAGTTATTATTAATTATGATAGTTGCAAATTAAGAACAACACTCACGTCTTCTGAGCAGACATTTACTTTATCTTTAAGTACGGTAGAAGTAGAGTTAATTGCTCAAATTTGGCCAATAGAAGAGGATGCCCAACCTATAAATGTTCACTGGAATATAGCTGAATTTGGTAATAGTTGGCAAATCTCTATTTAAACAACAATCAATAGTGTTACTTTCAATTTTACGTCTGTACAAACGATCCAATGAAGCGCATGTATAACGTGATAATTATCTCGTTTGTACTTAAATTTTGTTATTTACTTTAGCTCCGTAGTCTAGCTTTCGAGTAAATAACTTAGTTGCATTTTAAAATGCATAATGCGAAATATAAGATAAAATTTATTTCAATTAAAAAAATAAAACAAATCCCCTTAAATAACAACAAAAATTGTGGCACGTAATATGTATATTCTAAACTAAAAGGGTAAGGGTAATCATTATTAATTCAGGACATTCCACATGAAAAAACTTTCGTTCTACTGCATTTTTGTTATTACTCTACTTACTTGTACTGGCTGCGTTTCGTCATCCATAAATGACTCTGTGGCATTGATCGAAAAAGAAGCTAATGCAGAAAGTTATCGACCAGTGAATAAAAACGTTTTAACGAGTATTCAAGCGTTACGTAACTCACAAAAAAGAGTAGAACAAGGCGAGACTCCAACAAATAGTCAAAGCGACAGTTACAGCTTTACTTATGAGTTGCAAAATAAAGAATTAAATTATGATGATAAAATCAAAATCGTCAGTCTGATAGTGAATAAAAACAAAATATTTATCATTAATATCGCCCTTGCTAAAGGCACCAATATACTTGACCAATTAGCACTATCAATGGCTAGGGCAGAATTATTACGACTGTATATTGGTCACTTTAATAACAATGTGACCATCAAATTTGCTCCTAAGTTATCAAATAATACTATTAACTTAGTTACTAGTGCTTAATATGAGAACATCGGTAATGATAAATATCCACCTTATATTGTCAGCGATATGGCGTCATAGGTATTTAATTATATTACCAGCAATGATATTACCCGTTATCGCGCTAATTACATCCTTTCTCGCCCCAAGAACTTGGGAATCACACACCACGATATTGGTACAAGAAAGTGCCAAAATGAACCCTTTTCTTGAAGATTTATCAGTATCAACTGATTTAAAAGACAGAATGGCTACTTTAGATACCTTACTTCACAGCCGACATATGCTAATAAATGTTGCGCAAGATTTAGCACTGATAAATGAAAAATCAACTAACTTCCAAACGGATGATTCCGTTAATAAATTATCAGCTTCACTTAAGGTAAACTGGATTGGTAAAGATCTTGTAAAGCTTATTTACCGTACAGATTCCCCTGAAAACATGGTTGATGTACTAGTCGCAGTTAGAAAAAGATTTTTAGAAATACTTTTAGCCCCAGAGTTATCATCAATAGATGCATCTGAATTATTTCTAACGACCCAATTAACACTAAAAACAGCAGACTTACAAAAAGCAGAATTTAGGTTATCTAATTTTAAACAAAAAAATGCTGAGCAATTACCTCAGCTTTATGGTGAAAACAATACTCGCTTCAGAGAGTTAAGTCAGTTACTCGAACAGAAAAAAATGGAATTGTCTGGTGCTATTGCCGCCAAAAAAACGATTCGTACTAGGCTTGCTCAAGTTGATCCTGTGATGAGTGAAATTGAGCAAAACATAGTAGAGACCAAAAGCGAATTGGCCATTTTGCGTTCTCGTTACACTGACAAACATAGCAAAGTAGAATCATCTATTAGAAAATTATCACAACTTGAATACGAGCGTGAAACCCAAAGCAAAACATCATATAAGATAACCGACGTTGACTTAAATCGTTTATGGGAAGTTGCAAGTAGCATGCAAGATGGTCAAGTTGATAATAATCAAAACCTATTATTAGTGTCGCAATTACAAGAGTTACAACTTGCAGACAGCCATGTAGAGCAAATTAAAGAAGAGATTAGCTCTATTGAACAACAGGTGAAAATAGTAAAAGATTCTCTTGCCGGTACCGGTGAAATGGAAAGGCAACTGTCAGAGCTAAAAAGAGATCTTGAGGTTCAACGAACTTTATATGGTGATTTACTGACTCGTTATGAAAAGGCAAAAATAACAGGTGCACTTGGCCGGTATGAACAGCCACAAAGAATCAAAATAATCGACGAACCATACCAGCCGAGTTCTCCGACTAACTCCCCTCTTTCAATATTTTTATTAGCCGGAATAATTGGCGGACTATTATTAGGCTGCGGGTTTGCTTTATTCTCTGAGATAACAGACACATCAATCCGTGCAAGACATCAGCTCGAATTAATCACTTCAACACCAGTAATAACACGTTTACCCCAAATTGGCACAAAGCCTTTTGGCGGTATGAATAGTTTAGGAGATAACTTATAAAACAAGTCATCGTTCATCTTCTACAACACTTAAAACCAGGTGGTATAGAAAGTTTGGCATTAGAGTTTCAACGTGCTGCACAGCCATTTTTTGATGTGCACATAATTACTCTAGAAAAACACAACGTCAAATGTTACTGGAATAATATTGATGGTTTTAAAGAATTCATCCATGTGTTGGACAAAAAGGCCGGTTGGCAGATCAATATTTTCACCCAATTAACCGCGTTTTTTAAAAAAGTGAACCCTATGTATGTTCACACCCATCATATAGGCCTATTGATATATGGCGGTGTCGTAGCAAGACTCGCTAAGGTTAATCATATTATACATACCAAACATGATGCTTGGCATTTAGCTAATGTTAAACCTAGGTTATTACAGAAACTATTTATTACTTTGGTTCGCCCTATTTATGTCGCTGACGCTAAATTTGTTGCCGAGGAAGTTAAGCGTTTAATGCCTTCTTTAAACCCTATCGTCATTACTAATGGCATAGACACCAATAAGTTTAAACCCTCAACAGTTAGTAAACGGACATTACTCAAACAAGCAAGCCTACCTACACAGTTAAAGTTTATTAGCTGTTCAGCTCGCTTAGAATCAGTAAAAGCGCATGATGTATTAATCAAAGCATTCCACAAATTACCGAATGATATTGGTTTATTACTCGGCGGAACCGGCAGCTTAGAACAACAATTAAAAGCATTAGTTATTAATTTAAATTTACAAGAAAGAGTTTTCTTTTTAGGCCATATTGATGATATGACCACCTTTTATCCTTTACTTGATGTTTTTTGCCTTTCCTCTAATAACGAAGGTCTACCTTTATCTCCTTTGGAAGCTCAAGCCTGTGGAGTACCTGTGGTATTAACTGATTTTGGTGGCTGTAAGGAAGCTGTTTGTAGTGAAGCAGGTATTATTGTTCAGCCTAATAACCCAGTATTATTATCACAAGCGCTACTACGTTCGCTAAATCAAAAACGTAATCACTCGCCCAGAAACTTCATAGAAAACCAACGTTCTATCGACAAAATGATTAAGCAATATGTTTCATTAACTCAATATGAACTAAGGTGTAAGTTATGTTAAACATAATGATGATAACACTGTTCGCTGTGGCAATGTTTCTAGTGATTTACCACCATGTTATTTATCCGCTCTTACTAAAAACAATCTCTAAAAACAGAAATAGCCTTAACCCGATAATTAAAAAACGTCGTTATATGTTTAGCGCAGAAGACAAAAAACTAAATCGTTTTTCTATTATTATTCCTGCATTCAATGAAGCTAAATTTGTTGCGGAAAAAATTAGAAACTTGAGTTTTATTGACTATCCAAGTGATCGATATGAATTAATTTTGCTTTGTGATGGTTGCCAAGATGACACTCATAATATTGCCCTACAGACACTAGCAGAACTTGGTTGCCAGGATTTAAATTATCAACTTGTAAACTTTAAAGATAACCGTGGCAAAGTTGCAGTACTCAAAGAAGGTGTAGCAAGAGCAAAGTTTGACAATATTGTCTTTAGTGATGTTTCGGCGCTATTACCGGTAAATAGTTTACTGATGTTAGATAGTCATTTTAAAAATCCGATTGTTGGCGCTGTTTCAGGTGGATATCAATTTGTGCAAAAAGGAACCGCAGGAGAGCAATATTACTGGCAATATCAATCCATGGTTAAAACAAGAGAAAGCTCTATTGCCAGTGTGTTGGGGGCTCACGGTGCTTTTTATGCCCTAAGAAAGTCTTGTTACGAAGAGGTTCCGGCAGATACCATTAATGACGATTTTTTGATCCCCATGAATGTTATTAAACAAGGTTATCGTGTGATATATGAGCCTAGAGTCGTTGCCATTGAACTTGAACAAGTTAATTTAGAGCAAGATATGGGTAGACGATTAAGAATAGCGGCAGGGAACTTTCAACAACTCGTTTATTTACTGCCTTTGTTATCACCTAAGTATGGCTGGAATGCGATAAATTTTGCTTCAGGTAAAGCGTTAAGAGCAATAATGCCTTTTATATTGGTATTTATCTTTATTGGTAATATTTATCTTGCTCCCATTCATACTCTTTTTATATCGCTATTGGCCTGCCAGCTTTTTTTATATGGCCTTGTTATGCTTATTAATGTATTTCAACTTTCACCTAAATTGAGAGCCTTAAAATTAATTTGTTATTTAGTCAATGGTTACTGGGTCGCCTTAAAGGGATCGTTAAAGTACATCTTTGGTTTACAAGAAAAAATTTGGACTAAAATCTAGGAGATATCATGAAACACATTAGCTTTGTACACCCAACGATTCCTATTATTAAAAGAAGTATTGATTTAACATTTTCCATAACCTGTTTGTTATTAACTTTACCCTTGTTTGTAGTGATATCATTAATGATAAAATTATCCTCACGAGGAGACATTTTTTATTGTCAATTAAGAGTAGGTAAAATGAAAGACGGAAAAGTTCAGCATTTTAATATGATCAAATTTCGCACTATGGTGACTAATGCCGAAGCGAGCTCTGGTGCTGTTTGGGCAACAAGTAACGATAATAGGCTAACCCCTATTGGTAAGTTACTTAGAAAAGTTCGCCTTGATGAACTGCCGCAATTTATCAATGTTATTAAAGGTGATATGTCACTTATCGGGCCTCGACCTGAAAGGCCTGAAATAGTTATAGAGCTAGACAAAGTAATCCCTTTTTATTCTGAGCGTACTTACGATATTACTCCTGGTATTACTGGCTTAGCACAAGTGAATCAAGGATATGATACCTGCATTGATGATGTTAAAACAAAAATAGGTTATGACTTTGCATACTCGCTATCACTTACTAAACCACATAGATGGTTGTTAATGGATTTAAAAATCGTTTTTAAAACAATACTTATCATGGTGTTAGGACGTGGGCAGTAACACTTTTAGCTACAAGGATAAGTGATGACAGAGATTAATGTGACTTGTATTGGCGGAGGCCACGGTTTAGGGCACCTGTTAGAAATCATCAATGATTTTGACAACGTCAATTTAACTGGCATTGTTAGTACTACTGATAATGGGGGGTCTACTGGCCGTTTGAGGGAAAGCTGCGATACAATTTCTTGGGGCGACATTCGCTATTGTTTATCAAAATTAACTAAAGCTGCATCAAATAAAGAGTCTTCAACTAAAGCACTCTTATTTGAATATCGCTTCGATAAATCAGGCGATCTCTCAGGGCATAACCTAGGAAATTTAATGTTTTGCGCCGTTGATTCTCTTTGCCTAAGACCTACTGAAACGGTGCAGGTGATGCGTGAATATTTGGGAGTTAAAGCAAATATTTTACCTATGTCTGACGCAGTAACTCACCTAGTGAGTCACTGCGCTGAGCATTGTTATGTTGGCGAAGTTGAAGTTGATGAAAACGCTAGCCAAGGAATTAACAATCGAGTATTAACACCTATGGTTCAACCCAGCGAAGAAGTTTTATACTCCTTACAAAATGCAAATATTTTATTTCTTGGTCCAGGGAGTTTTTATACCAGTACCCTACCGAGCCTATTAATCAATACTGTGATTGATGCTATTAATCACAATACTAAACTTAAAGTTTATTTTATTACCAATGTGGAAGATGAGTTCAACGGCCAACGCGACGAAATACATGACCAACTTGAATTCATTAGGAAGCTAGGACTAACAAAAACGGTTCACTCCTTGATCCCCCGCCATCGCGTTTCCTCTTCTATCGAATTATGTAAACCTTATACTATCGCCGAGCTTCCTGGGGATATTGGCGGCAGGCATCAACAGCCATTTTATCGAGAACAGCTACTTGAACTTATACAACGATAGCAATGTACCGTCTCTTCCTATACGCCTGCGCTGACTCAAGCTTTTTTTTAATTACTCATTCGTTATTCCTTATTTGCAATTCGCAATTTGCA
>DPHE01000048.1:48731-74727 GCA_003521815.1 Colwellia sp. | reverse complement strand
GTTGATAATAAAGGATATTATTATTGGCCCGCACATTGCATTAACCACTATTAATTAACTAAAAAGGTGGAACTGTTATGTTAAATGAAACTTATAATCTAAATAACGATTTTATAATTAAAATCAACGGAAACTTTGATGCAGATACGGTAAATATCATGAAAGATAATATAGAAACGTATAGCAAACTAAGTACAAATATTGTCTTTGATCTTGAACATGTACCTTTTATCGATTCATCAGGCATTGGCGCAATTGTCTTTTTATATAAAAGATTGGTGGTTAAAGGATTCAGCGTCGGTGTTTCAGGGTTAACACAACAACCACTAGAACTTTTTCAAATGCTGTTTCTAGATAAAACGATAAATTGTTATCAAAGTATCAACGGTTACTTAGAAACATCACCCAGCTTACAACTTGCCAGCTAATGATTGTTCAGCCTACTTTGTTGTCACTATGCGCTGTCATAATGTTATCAAGCTGTAGTTCATCCAACACAGCCGATAACAACACCAGTTTACTTTCTCGTGGTGATGCTTCGACAAGTTTAGATAAAACGCAAATGCAAATATATATTGCTAGCGCAGAGTCTCAACTTTTATTACTGGAACAACAAAAATCTAAGCGATGTATATCAGGCCAGTTAGGTATTGCACAATCGTATTTATCGCGAGCAACCGCTGAGCATAATGCCAATATGGAAAAAGATGCTTTTATAACATTGGTAGAACTTGACCGACAATTTCGTAAAATTCACTGTATAAATCAATATATCAATGGTCATTTAAGTTGTGGTTATACCAACAATAAAGTTGTACTGAAACGGTGGTACGATGAAGGCGATTTTAATCAATGTGATAATCCATCATTAGCAAAAACACAATTGCAAACAACAGAAAAAGAAAACGTCATATTTGAAAATAATCACATGTTAATGACTGAAACATTGCATGATTTTAACCAAGACGAAATAAAACCCATATATTACCCGTCTCTCAATAAGCTGATTAAATTAATTAAGCATTATCCCAACTCAACATTACTTATCAGCGGTCATACCGATACTAAAGGAAGTACCGCATATAACAGTCAATTAAGTAAAAGACGGGCCCAAAGTGTCGAAAAATATTTCACCGATCAAGGCATTACCCCCTCACAAATTGTTATAAAAAACAAAGGTGAAGAAAATATCAGAGAAGTTGAGAAAAGTGATACTTCAAGGGTATTTAATCGATATACATCGATTACCCTATTTCTAGATACACGTGGTAAAAAGGACATTTGACCATGAATAAATTATTAATAACAATGCTGAGCTGTATATTTGTTATGAGTAATGTTCAGTCAGCTGAAATTATCATAAGGCCTGGAGATGTGCTACAAATTGAAATTCCTGGTGAAATTGACTTTGAAAAAACGTTTCAAGTAAAGCGTGATGGTACGGTAAATTTACCTGAAGTAGGTAAAGTGTCAATTATCGATAAAACACTAACGCAAGCAAACGAAGATCTAGCTAAATTATTAGCCGCAGAATATCGCGCCATTAACAACTTTAAAGTCTACCTAGTTGAAAGGCGAGTACCTATTAAAGTGTTAGGTTTTGTTGAAACTCCTGGATTGATCGATTTACCCGAAGACGGCAACATACAAATGGCGCTGCAAAGATCTGGAGGTGCAGTAGCTGGAGCTCAACTTGACAGGATACAGTTAAATCGTCAAGGCAAGGTAACCATCTTTGATTATAAAAAATATTTAGACACTGGCGATTTTTCAATATTACCTAAAATTGAGCCTTTAGATGTCATTTTCGTCCCCGCATCGCCTTTAATTGGTAATGTTCAAATGGATTTTGATGCGGCAACCTTATCAAGTGGTGGTGATGGCTCTGATGCCAAAACATCTATTAAAGTATTTGGTGAAGTCATTAAACCCGGCGTTTTTTCTTATAAAAAAGGCAATACTCTAGTCGATCTGCTAATGAGAGCCGGCGGCGTAACTCGGTATGCTGGCGTTGAACATATCCGCGTGATTAACGAAGGATCACCACAACTTTTTGATCTGAAATCCTATTTAGATACCGGTGATGCTTCGCATATGCCAAAAATCACACCGGGTTCTACTTTATTTATTCCTATCCAAGAAGAAGAAATTAAAAATGGCGCACGAACGGTTTATGTTATGGGCGAAGTTTTTAAGCCTGGTGCATATGAAGCGCCAGCAGACACAAAGTTTTTTGATATTTTAGCCAATGCTGGTGGCCCCTCTCGCTTTGCTGAGTCAAGAAAAATTAGAATTATTCGGGCATCAGGCAAAGTAGATGATTTCGACTTACAAGCCTATACCGAGGGATTAACACAAGCGGCCGTCCCCACGGTATCCCCAGGAGATGCCATTTTTGTTCCTGAAAAAAACGATATTAATGAAAAATCATGGCTTAAAATCACGCCTGACAGAGCGATCAAACTGATAGGTGCAGTGAAAAAACCTGGCCGATATGAATGGGGCGATGAAATGAGCTTCCTTGATATTTTGGCTCATGCTGGTGGACCAACGCAACATGCTGATATGTCTCAAGTAATAGTCATAAAAAAAGGCCAGAAAAAACAGATGGAACCGTTCGATTTAGAGAGCTTCATTTCGAAAGGAGGTGACTTCTCTTTGTTGCCTATTATATCAGCAGGGGACACTATCATTATCAATGAAAGACAACGTGATGTTATCGATAATAAGGCTTCATGGTTACGTCAACCTCAAGAATTATCAATTTATATCTTCGGTCAAGTAGGATTGCCTGGGCGGTATGCTTTTAATAATAAATTACACATTTTAGATATACTTTCAGCTGCTAATGGACCGACACAAGCCGCAGATATTCATAATATAAAAATAACTCACCGCAATGGTTTTCAAAGTAAAGTAAGTACCCTTGATTTAGGTTTGTACTTTGAAACTGGCGATGAGACTTTATTACCAATAGTTAAATCGGGTGACACTATTTACGTTCCAGAAAGAGACAGGCAATGGATCGACAATAAGAAAGAACAAACGGTTCGAATAATAGGAGCGGTAGTAAAACCAGGACGCTACAAGTTTAGCCCAGACATGACAATTTTAGATATCTTAGCTGAATCAGGCGGTCCAACCCAAGCTGCTTATTTGGAAAAAATTATGGTAATAAATATTTCTAAAAGCAAAGCAGAGGAAAATGTTAGTCGCGTTTTTGATTTAGAATCGTTTATCGAACAGCCAGACTTAACCAAATTACCACTGGTACGTCTTGGCGACACCATTTTTGTACCAGGTGTATCTCAAAGTAATTGGAATGTTTTTATGGCTAACGTCAAAGATATGCTTAGCATAGTATCGCTTGTTGTAATTGCTGGAGGCTTATAATATGCAAGAATTACCGATTCATTATGCAGAAGTTGAAGCGATATATAATCAAACTCTTGGTTCGGGTTATAGCACCTTAGCGATTACTTCGGCTAAAGCCGGAGAAGGAAAAACGACGGTTGCACAGGCCATTGCTAAACGAGCTCAAGTTGTTGGTAAAATAGTGTTGTTGGTTGAAATGAATACCTTTAACCCTGTTTTATCCAAAGCCTTACGCACTTCAATAACAAAGCCAGTAACGTCAAATAAAATTGTTGCCATTGAAGATAAAGGCTATAGCTTACTCCCTGCCCCCGATAATATTCGTGATATTTTACATTACCGAGAAAAGCATTTAATACTTGAATCAATCAAGCAATGGCTCGTTGAATTTGATTGTATTATCTTTGATACCTCAGCATTAACGTCACAAAACCAAAGCAACATACCTGCAGAAATCATCTGTCAAGTATGTGAAGGTGCATTACTGGTAATTGAAGCAGGTACAACCCCAGCTAACTTGATAAAAGAAAGTGTTGAAAAATTGAAACTCAAAAATGTTAACTTAATAGGATCGATAATAAATGATATAAATAACCCTTCATTATTAACTGAATTACAAAGAGAAACCTATCGCCTTAACCGACTGTTCCCTAAAGTGATGGTGAAGCTTAGAAAGAAACTTGCCAGTTTAGTTTTACTCAATATTTCTGTTTAGGCGTTTAGACTAGGCCAATGATATAAACCCGCTAAATATATCTGTATCACTTGCTAAACAACATGTTTTTAGTGAAAGCATTTTATAATAACGATATTTACGTTGTATGAGTGGTATTCAATCAGATAGAAATAAACGTTGCACAAACTAAAGTGAGTAGCAGGTTGGTTGGTCAACACACACCAATCCCTTCACGAACATAAATATAGCGAAGTTTTATTATAATCGCGGTAAATTAATGTAAGTTTTTCCCTGGGTGTAAAATCACTTTAAATCAATACTCCCAGAACGGTTTTTTCTTGCCCTAGCCATAAAGTGATTCATAAAACCTAAAATAATAAAGAATAATTCCCCCTAATGCCATAAAGAGAATGAATTCCGCCTGATTTCACTGTGTTTCTGCGTCATTTGATGCTTCTTTATTATCGACAAATTGTGCCACGGAGGCTGTGAGTGCAAGCAAAATATATATTGGCCAGGTAAATCCTTGCGTCAAAAAAGAGCCCGATATACAAAAGGATAAGAGTCCCGCAAAGTTACCCTCGCTTATCGAACGAATAACAGCTGGATATTTACTGCCACGGCGAGTCACTATAATTAAGGTGTTACGTGACGCTTTAAAGATCCTAGTCATCATGATTAAATAAACGGCTAGACCAACAAATCCCGTTTCTGCTAACACGCCAAACCAGGTACTATGAACCGCATGATTCAAACCATCCCAAAATGGGGTGTAATAATAATAATTGGAATAAAAGTTATCAATTCCAACGCCTGTCAATGGGTTATCAAGCGCCATCCCAATAGCAGCCTCCCAGGCGTGAATCCTCCCCATTGCCGACTCATCTACGCCACCCTCTGCAGCACCACCGGATTGCCTATCACTGATTCCTGCAAGAATAAACAAAGCGAGAATGCACAGACCGCCAACGCTGAAGAAAAACGCTTTCGATTTTACTCTGCGGTAACTTACAATGCCAACTACTGCAATAACTCCAAGTAATCCCCCACGGCTTTGCGTTGCGATGATGGCACTAAACAATACGATAGTTGCTACGAGCCCAAAAAATCTTAACCTTAGGCTTAACCCTGAAGTCAACAATAGTGAGATGGCAAAAGAAAAGGGGAAAAGTAATACCAAAGAGAGATCATTAGGGTCCCCTAATACTGACCGTATATTCCTGCCAATTGTCACGCGGGTACCTTCGACCAAACCTATACCATTTATTTTATTGAATAGCGCGATAAAACCCACGATCAATCCTGCGCAGGGCATCATAATTAAAGTCAATTTAAAATGCTTAACTTCGGTAAGTAGCCAAGCTAGTACGGGAACCATAATAGCCATTTTAATATAGCTAGATTGGAAAGTCGCAATTGCTTCAGATCGATTGGTAGCAGTCAATAAACCGATAAAAACGAGCATAAAGAAAATAAAAAAAGCCTGTAATTCTGGTCTGCTATAGGGTTGGATTTTTTTACTGATCACTAAGTGCCAAATAAGTGTTGATATAGTAGCAAGAGAAAGCAATAAGGGAATGCGTAGTGTATACAATATGGGTATTGCTTCGTGAATGCGGAAAAAGGAGAAAACAATAAACAGTAAACCAATTGGCACGGGAAAATGTACCACGAAGATAAGGGCAAGAGGTATTAGACCAAAAGCAATGGGAACAACGGGCTGAGGCACTAGCGACCAAATAAGTCCAATCAAACAACATAGAATGGTAACAAACCATAGAAGATTAGTATTAAGTTGTAGTCTCCCAGCTTGCATAAGTATTCATACTATAATTTTTTATTAGATTACCTAAAAAAGCAAATTTCATACCAACTAAAAACAAAACAATAAATACATGTTTTTCAAAAATATAATGTAAATATCATTACAAGATAATAACCTTATCTGTCATGTTCATATTTTAGCCAACAATACTCTTAGTGATTAGCACTAATTTTCTTTGCAAACCTGTATATATTTTGCAATTAGCGAATGAAAATATATTTCCCTAGACAAACCTGTCCTCAGGCCCGTATTAAAGTACTTTTATATCTGGCCCATTTTATGCATTTACCATGCATAAGACGTTGAGCAAGATATTTACTATGACAACTAAAAATATAAAAATTGCGTTACTGATTGATAGTAAAAATTATGGCGGTATAGAAACGCATGTTGCTAACCTTGCCAAAGGTCTTCATTCATCAGGTCATAGTGTAAAAATTATTTTATTGAATAACTATGGTAAGCATCCTGTCTTTGAATCAGATGAATTTCTTCGTTCAATATTATTAAAATTAGACGGTGGCCTTACAACGCTCTTTAGCTTATTAAAAGAATTAAATATTAATATTATTCACACTCATGGGTATAAAGCCGGAATTATTGGCCGAATCACCTGCAAACTAGCGAAAAAAGCCGTTGTTTCTACCTTTCATTCGGGTGAAAAAGGCAATGTTAAAATGAGGTTATATCGTTGGGCTGACAATATAACGGCTCATTCCTTCCCTTGCATCTGTGTGTCTGAAGAAATCAAAAAATCAGCTAATTTAACCGCAGAAGTCATTGAAAACTTTGTTGAGTTACCTAACAAATTACCCACTAGCTTATTTAAAACAACCGCACCAGCAACACAAGTCGCGTTTGTCGGTCGATTAAGTTACGAAAAAGGGCCAGATGTATTTATTCGTCTAGCTAAGCAGTTACCACAATACGATTTTTCAATATACGGCAGTGGCCCTATGTTAGACGAGATCAGCGCTACAGCAACGAGTAACGTGACATTAGAGGGCCATGTTACGTCAATGAATCCGCACTGGTCAAAGATAAGTTTGTTATGTATTACTAGTCGACAAGAAGGCTTACCACTTGTTGCGATTGAAGCACTGGTTAGAGGTATTCCCGTCATTAGTTTTGATATTGGTGGCATTGCATCAGTGGTAAAAAATGACTTAAATGGATGGTTAATAACGCCCTATAACGAAATAGCCTTTATCGAGTCAATAAAACAGGGACAAATGTTATCGAGGACACAGCGAAGAAAAATGTCCTCATTTGCGTATTCACATATTAAAAACAACTTCTCTAGCAACGCGGTTATTCCTAAGATTTTTAATGTTTACCGTAAAGCGTTGATAGGGTTATCATGTTAAATAGGAGATCTAAAAGTATATTAAAACAATCAGCATTATATGGCCTAAGTATTTTTCTGATGAAAGGTATTTCTTTAGTGATGCTGCCTGTTTATACCAGTTACTTAATGCCCTCAGAGTATGGTCGGCTAGAAATTTTAGTCGTCTTTGCTAATATAGTCTCGATATTTTTAGCATTTGGTTTAGGAGCAGCACTATATCGGTTTGTCGGCTTAGCTGACAGCATTGAAGATAAACAACAACGTGCAGCCGAATGTTTATTAGTGGCTGGTATCATTTCACTTTTTTCCTATACCATTTTCCATTTTTTTTCTAGAGATATACTGCCTTATTTACCGGGAAATATCACAGAAAATGAACTCTATTTACTTGGTATATCACTGGCTGTCGGTGGTTTGATTGAGATTCCATTAGCCTGGTTACGGATCACTGAACGAGCAGTATTATTTTTTGTTATTTCGATGTTCCAAGTACTGATACAAGTATCACTCACCTTTTATTGGTTAACCAATGGCTGGGGTATTAGCAGTATTTTAGCGTCAGGTGCGGTGTCCTCAGTAATTGTTGCAATAATTTTATGCGTTATTCAATTAAAAGAAACTAAAATTAAATTTTCAATAAAACAGATTAAAAGCATCCTTACTTATGCAGGGCCAATTTTTATTAGTGGTACTGCGGCATTTACCTTGTCAGGTATGGACCGGTGGTTACTCGCCGAACAGTTTGGTACCACAGAAATTGCTTCGTATGCTATCGCAATTAAGTTCGCTTTAATCCCTACTCTACTCACCCAACCTTTTACACTATGGTGGCACCCTAAGCGATTTTCGGTACTTAAACAGCATGATGGTAAAAACATCAATGCACACTTTGCTGTGGTTGGTGCCATAATTTCAGTCATTATGTGTGGTGGCCTTGGTTTATTAGGACCGTTATTAATTCAGCATTTAACACCAATAGCTTATCATAGCGCTATTGGTATCTTACCTTGGCTATTACTTTGTACCTTATTAAAGATGTTATCTGAGTTGTTTAACCTTGGCTGTTTTGTAGAAAAAAGTTCTCGGTTACAAATGAACCTCAATTTAGTGTCCTGCGGATTCGGTGCAGTTTTACTGGTTATTTTGGTGCCGCTATTTATGATAGAAGGTGCACTTACCGCGCTCATTTCTGCTAATGCTCTGCGCATGTGGCTTTTCTATTACTACAGTCAAAAAAAGGTCTATCTTCCCTACAAGTTTGGTTATTTATATTCGGCAATTAGCGCCGCTGTAATCGCCACCTGGTTTGGGCAAATGAGTGCATAAAGGCTTATCATATACGATCGCACAAGGTAAATAATCAAGATTCGCCTGAATTCACCTAAGTTATCATCGACAGTCGACTTAAGAGGTTGCCGCTGATTAGCCCGCCTTATAATATGTTGTACTCGTTAACTCACGTCTTACTAGGTAGAATCAAGTTTTTTACATCACTTAATAAAGCTTTTAATACTCGTATTGAGGGAGATAATAAAAATGCGATGCTATGACACCCACATGACCGTAAAACATTAGTAAACTTGAGCGTGGATTGCTGTTGACTAAAAGAAGTGTTTCTGTGGTATTCAGCGTAACCTACAAATAACCTAGAGGTAGATTGTATTAGTGCAATAGGCTTAATATTAAAAATGTCCCTCGCGTAGCGTCGCATTATTTTTCGCATTTGCAATAAACGTAATTTGACATTTGCACTCTCTGAATTTGCACGCATCAAATAAGCCAGATCAACACTTTTAGTGAATCCTATTGGACCAGATAAAGCGATTTTTAGCCAAAGATCCCAATCTTCTGCGGAAGTGAGCTTTTCATCAAATTTGACCGAGGAGGTTATGGTCTCTTTATTGAGTAATACACCCGAGGTACCAATCACATTTTCAGCATATATTATTGCTGCGCCTTGTTTAGGAATAACTTGATAGCCCACTTGCTTAGATTGATTAGATTGCTTAATATATTTATTAAACAGAGGCCAATAATCAAAACAATCTCCGATAAATTTATTTTCCTCATTAAAGCACACGTAATTACAAAAACTTAATGTGATCTCTGGGTGTTTTTTATGAAACGCTAATTGCTTATCAAGTTTATGTGGCAACCAATAATCATCCGCATCTAAAAACGCAATATATTTTCCCTGCGCTTTATCCAATCCAAAATTTCTTGCTTTGGAAACACTACCTCCATCAATTATTTTAAAAGCACGTATTCTTTTATCACATAACGCAGCTAAAGTGAGGTATGTCCAGGAATCATCTGTTGAACCATCATCAATAATTACAACTTCAACCTCATCAACAGATTGATTTTGAATGCTTTTAATAGCTATAGGTAAGAATTTTAAACAATTTTTTGTTGGGATGATAATTGATACTACAGGTTCACTTCTCCCATCATGATACTCAATTATATGACCCGCACCAAAAGTGTTTTTAATCGTTTTTTGTGGTTTTATCATAACAATACCTCATTAATTACTGTACGTAATGGCATTAAATTTGCTTTAACTATTTAAAGTTTAATAGCATTTTATATGCCAGTTTTTTTAAATATCAACAGTTGATATTTAAATATAATAATAGGTAGTTATATGAAAAAAAATAGCTTATGTATTAGCCAGTTACCCAGTTTTATCCGAAACTTTTGTAAGCACTGAAATGCGTAATATGCAATTGTGTGGACATGATATTCAACCGATCGCTTTTCATCGCCATCAAGGTCAGTATCAAGCACAAGATCAAGCACTTAAAGACTGCACTTTATTTCTATCTGAGCATTCAAAACTGTGTGCTTTTAAAGGCTTAGCGTACATAGATTTAGGGATGTTAAAGGCAATAAAATTTTCTTTTCTGCAGCAAGGATTACCATTTAATTCTCTGATTGCTAATGCTTTTAAGCTTGTTTATCTTGCAAAAAAAAATAACTGCACCCATTTTCATGCACACTTTGCTCAAGGTGCTGCGGCCACTGCGATTGTAGCTGCCAGGCTGTGCGGTGCAACCGTTTCATTTGTAGGACATGGTTATGACATTTATGCAAATCCCAAAGATTTGAAACTAAAGCTAAATGCTGTGGACTTTGCCATTGCAGTTTGCCAAGACATGGTTAATGACTTCAAGCAGTTAGCGCCTAATGTTGCAGTTTTATTGGTTTATTGTGGGGTTGAACTTGATAGGTTCAGTAGTAACCATTCACCAATGACTGAGCAAAATGCGATAACAGCAGAAAGCGTTCGCAATATACCATGCAAAAAGAATAAATTACTGTTTATTGGCCGACTATGTGAAACTAAAGGTTTATTTACTTTGTTGCATGCGCTGAAGCTTTTACCAAAGACTAAACGTCCAGTAATTGATTTGGTGGGAGACGGCGTACTTAAAAGTGATTTGCTACAGTTTGCTGATGCTCATTAATTAACTGAGCATGTTAATTTTTTAGGGGCAAAACAATCGTCTTGGTTTATTAGCAATAGCCACCATTATGATGCGATGATCGTACCCTTTGAACTTGCCAGTAATGGCGATAGAGATACAGGGCCGGTTGTAGTAAAAGAAGCAATGGCATTAAATCTACCCGTTATCACTACTTATTTTATGGGTTGCAAAGAGTTTATTACCCGCTCTACCGGCATACAGGTTCCACCTAAAAATCCGGTCAAATTAGCCGAGGCAATTATCAAATTTTATGGGCTGTCGGCTTGGGATATTCAGACTATGAAAAACAATGCTTACGATCGAGTGCGGCAATTATATAGCGCTGAAAAACAAGCCATTAAACTTTCATCAATTATTGAACAATATCAGTAATGACAGTACTCGTTAAAATACTCTGCGATTCTCAGATTCTTAAATGTATTTCTAATTGGCAAAGAACCTCTTTTCAAAATGCAAAAACTAGATATTCATAATCATATCTATATAATTCTTTTGGATATTTTTTCTGGCCTAATAACTGCAACAACAATATATATAAGTAAACTAACAATATAAAGAGGAGCTGTTTATGTGTGGAATTATTGGTGCAGTAACAGAATCAGCAATAGAGCCTGTATTAGAGGGTTTAGGTAGACTTGAGTATCGCGGTTACGACTCTTCAGGTATTTCAATATTATCCAACAATAAAATTCAAACGATAAAAGCACAGGGTAAACTTAACAACTTAAAGCAAAGGTTATCAATGCAACCGCTAGAGGGGAAGTGTTGCATAGGCCATACGCGCTGGGCAACACACGGCAGAGCCAATGTAACCAACGCTCATCCTCATCAATGTGGGCAAGTATCTGTTGTACACAATGGCATTATCGAAAACTACTTACAGCTAAAGCAACAATTAATGCAATGGGGCCATCACTTTGATAGTTCAACCGATAGTGAAGTGGTACCTCATTTAATAAACCACTACATTGCTCAGCAGATGTCTCAGGAAGAGGCAATCGAGAAAACTATCACCCAATTAAAGGGGAGTTACGCCCTCGGTATTCTAATTAATGGCACGAGCAATAATCTCTATGCAATTAAGCAAGGCAGTCCTTTAGTTATTTCACAAGGTAATAATGGTGCTTATATGGCTTCAGATGCCATGGGTTTAGGCGCTGATAGTAGCAAGATATATCATCCTAAAGATAACCAATTAATAACGCTAAATAACCACGAAATAAAGCTGTGTAGTCGATCACTCAATACGAAAATTCATTATATTAATAATAAACATTGCTCAAAAGTCATATCAAAAGGAGAGCATAGCTCTTTTATGGAAAAAGAAATTTTTGAGCAAGTGGATTTACTTAAAAAATTGTCGGTTAATAATTATTATGATAAATATTCAGCCATTAATTTTAAGGACTTGAATAAAATCACCATTATTGCGTGTGGCACCTCATATTATGCAGCCTCTGTAGCAAAAACTTGGTTTGAAAAGTACGCCAATATATTAGTTGAAATAGATATAGCCTCAGAATATCGTTATCGTTCACCTATTATCATTGACAATGAATTGACTATTTTTGTCTCACAATCTGGAGAAACAGCTGATACTTTAGCCGCATTGCGTTATGCAAAAAGTAAAAGTGCGCAAACACTCGCCTTAGTAAACGTGGCCAACAGTACCATAGCGAGAGAAGCAAAATTCACCTTTGAAATTTATGCGGGCCCTGAAATTGGTGTTGCTTCCACTAAAGCATTTACCTGTCAATTAGCCATATTTTATAAAATAGCTATTGAGGCTGCACAACAAAGATCCCTCATAGAGCCTTCTGAGTTAAAAGAGTTAGCACTTAATTTTATGCAATTACCTTATATCATAGAGAAAATCTTACAGAACTGTACTGATATGAAAATGATGGCTAAAAAGTTATCTAACTATTCAAACATACTTTTTCTTGGTCGTGGTGCTCTCACCGCTATTGCACAAGAAGGTGCGTTAAAACTGAAAGAAATTAGCTATATTCATGCCGAAGCTTATGCCGCTGGTGAATTAAAACATGGGCCAATCGCTTTGCTTGATGAAAAAATGCCTGTAGTGGTTATTGCGCCTAAAAATAATCTAACTGATAAATTGCTTTCAAACATTCAAGAAGTACAAGCCCGAAATGCCCCACTCTTTATCATAGGTGATAGTAGTATTAGAGAATATGTTAACTTGCAAGAAGATGAATTTTTTGAACTGCCCCTAATAGCGGAATCCATACTCCCCATAATCAGTGTTATCCCAATGCAATTGCTCGCCTTATACAGTGCTCAGATGCTAGGAAAAAATATTGACCAACCCAGAAATTTAGCCAAATCGGTGACAGTAGAATGAATACTTTTAACATCAATCACACCAAGCAGTGGGCTAAAACCAGTGATAGCTTTTTACCACGGTTAATAAAAATACTATGGTTTAAAATTAAAGCTATAGAGATGCCAAACATCCCTTTTGTATTTAAGTTACTTTATTTCGTTCACTTAGTGATAAAACATGTAATTTCCGATGTACTGCGCATTCTTTATTACACTCCTTTGATCAAATCTAGACTTAAAAATAACCCAAAACAGCTTTATTTATATGGCGGCTTACCCGTCGTCATTGGCAGTCTAGACATTGTCATGGGAGATAAGGTCAAATTGGCTGCCATGACAACAATTAGTGGACGTGCTGTCGGGCATAACATTCCTCAATTAAGAATCGGGGATAATGTTGAAATAAGTTGGCGTACCTCAATATCGGTCGGTAAGTCTATTACCATTGGCAATAATGTTCTCATTGCCGGTGATTGTTATTTAGCGGGTTATCCTGGGCATCCTATTAACGCAAAATTGCGCGCTTTAGGTAAGCCCGATGAAGACTCACAAGTCGGTGATATTATTTTAGAAGACGACGTTTGGCTAGCCACTGGTGTAAAAGTAATGCCTGGCGTAACCATTGGCCGTGGCACTATCGTCGCAGCAGGTAGCGCAGTCACTAAGAATTTGCCCCGTTTTGTGCTCGCGGCGGGGGTACCAGCAAAAGTTATCAAATCAATTGAGGATGAAAGTAATGAGTAATTCACTACCGTTAAAGCCTTCAGTAACATCTAGTAAAAATAGACCGCTAATCGTTTTTGGTGAAGACTGGGGAGCGCATCCTAGTTCAACTCAGCATCTAGTGAAAGTGCTTGGTCAAACTAGACCTATTATTTGGCTTAATTCAATTGGTCTAAGAAAGCCAAAGCTAACGGTAAATGACTTGGTGAGGCTTTTTAATAAAGTAAAATCTTCCATTGTTAATCAACCTAATAACAATAAAAGCAATAACAAAGTTAAAGTGAACAATAACAGTAACTTCATTATCATTAACCCTTTGGTTATCCCCTGTGCAAATAGCTGGTGTTCTTTAACGCTGAGTAAGATTATTTTAAAGGGGCAACTCAAGTTAGCATGTAAAAAGCTTGCGATAATAGATCCTATTATTTGGACATCATTACCAACTTCAGTTGATTATTTAGAACTATTTGACAAAGCTCCTTGCGTATATTATTGCGGAGATGACTTTAATAGCCTTACTGGTGTTGATCACCAATTTGTATCTCAAAAAGAAAAGGAGTTAGTTGAAAAATCTAGTTATATTTTTACTGCCAGTGAAAAGATGCTCGATAGATTTCCTAGTAACAAAGCCGTTAATATTCCCCATGGTGTCAACTTTTCATTGTTTAGTCAGAATATTAAGAATACTCCTTATGATTTACCACAAGGTAAGCCTATCGCGGGTTTTTACGGCAGTATTTCAGCTTGGTTAGATCAAGATTTATTAGTGAAAACAATTAAGGCATTACCTCATTGGCATTTTGTTTTTATCGGTAAAGTTGACTGTAATGTAGATAAACTACAACAATTCTCTACTGTCTATTTTTTAGGTTCTAGGCCTCATAATGACTTACCTAAGTACATACAAAGCTGGAATGTTGCTATGCTACCTTTCCTTAATAATAAACAAATACAAATGTGTAATCCCTTAAAGTTAAGAGAGTACATAGCTAGCGGGACGCCAGTGGTCTCTACTGATTTCAATGCCTTAAAAGGGTATCGAAAACATCTGCACATTGCTAACGAAGCCACACCATTTTATCAAGCTATACTGCTAGCAAATGCTGAAATAGCTCCTACTGTTAACTTTGATAACCTTGAAAACATGAGTGATTTACTTACCATCACTCAAGTGAAAAAAACTAGAAAAGCCTCCGTCATTAATGAATCATGGGAAAGTAGAGCAATGGATGTTCAGCGCTACTTAGGTATGTGTTAAAGTTAGCCTTTGTTGATAACAGAGGCAGGTTTATTAAATTATTTACCTATCTTCGTCACCAAATAAAACCACTTTATGCTCATCTAACCATAATGGGTATTTTGCCATCACCTTCGTGAACATTGGGCTTTGTAAGTAATTATTAAGCCACTGTCTCACTTTTGGATATGGTGATTGTAAATACCACTGGCGCTCTATTCTCGCAAACTGACGAATAAATGGGAGCAAGGCAATATCGGCAAGGCTTTCTGTATTCGACATTAAGAAAATGTGACGGTTTAACCTACTTTCCAATGTTTCAATATACGGTTCACACAATTCTCTGCATTCAATAAGATTACTTTCTCGGTAACGCTTGGCACATTTATATTGCTCTAAACATACCTTAAATTCATGATCGAATGAGTTTATTAAATTAAGCATGTCTGATAATCCATCCTCATTGTTAGTTTGTAATAAATCATCAGGGTCAGTTTCATTAAGCGCCCATAACATTATCGCTAAACTTTCTTCTACGACAGTGCCGTTAGTTAACACTAAAACAGGCACGGTAGCCTTATGCGATGCGACTATCATTTCTTTAGGTTTATTGCTTAAAACAATATCTCGTAGCATAACGGTTTGCTTCGCTTTAAAAATAGCAATGCGAGCGCGCATAGCATAAGGGCAATTTCTTAGTGAATAAAGAATAGGTAAAGCGGAATCAGTATTTATCATTAGTTTTATTTATCTGTAAATGCATTGGTCATGAAATAGATGCTCATTAAGTGAATTACTTATAAAAAGTCGTTGTGCTTGGTTTTTATAGTTAGTGAGTGAACATGAGCAATTAAGACGCAGATATTACTACTTTAACGATGCTTTCACCCCACTTAAATTGGAATGATTTGTATTTAGAATATTTTAACTGTATTCATAGGTTAAATATATGCGTAAAATCACATCCTTTGAAATTTAACTGCCTTAATTATTGGCTAAAGTTGTATAGATGAGTTCTAAAATTGAATTGTTAGCCCCAGGTGGCGATATAGATGCAATAAAAGCGGCAATCATTGCGGGTGCCGATGCGGTTTATTGTGGCTTAGACACTTTTAACGCGCGAAACCGCGCTGCTAATATTTCTTTTGATGAACTGGTAGGCGTTATTCGGCTAGCGCATCAGTATGACTGCCAAATATTTCTAACCTTGAACATTATTATATTAGAGCGTGAATTTAAATCACTGGCTAAATTATTAAGCAAGTTGGTCAATACCACACTCGACGGTGTTATCGTTCAAGATATAGGGTTGCTTTATATTTTAAACAAGCATTTTCCTACGCTAGATATTCACGCTTCGACTCAATTAACAACACATAACATTGGTCAAATACCTTTTCTTAAAAAGCTAGGCGCTTCGCGGGTAAATTTATCAAGAGAAATGAATTTAAGAGAAATTACCGCCGTTACTGATGTTGCTCAAAAGCATGATGTATTGACTGAAGTATTTGTACACGGGTCATTATGTGTCGCTTTTTCAGGGTTATGTTATTCAACCTCAGCCAGCGTGGGTAACTCAGGAAACCGAGGTCGATGCAGTCAAGCGTGTCGTGAAGAATACGAAACAACGCCATCAGGTAATAACTTCCCATTAAATATCAAAGACAACTCAGCCTTTTTCGACTTGCCTGAATTAATTGATGCGGGTGTTCACTCATTTAAGGTGGAAGGCCGTATTAAAGGCGCTAGTTATGTTCATACAGTCATTGATAGCTTTCGTAAACAAATTGATGGTTTTGTTGAAACAGGTAAATTATTAGAAGATGGCGAACGCCTCTATAAAGTATTTAATCGTGATTTAACCAATAGTTTTTTACGTGGCGATTTAAACCAGTCAATGTTTATTGAAAACCCACGCGATAATTCAAAATATCACGCTATTGATCAAAGTAACGCGATTTCTGTTGTGCAAATTCATGAAGTAGAACAAAACCTAAGTGATGAAAAAACACAAATAAACCTTGCCGTGAATGACAAAATAAAGCATTTAAGTGTAGACAAGCGTCCTTTAGCGCTCACTTTTACAGGTGAAGTTGGCAGTCCATTAACGCTAACAGCAATTACTCAAGACTACACTGCTGGTAAAACAACCACAGTACAGCAAACAATTGTTATTCCTACACATAACCTGTTAGTGGCAAGTGATAAAAACTGTATTGATAAAGAGGCGATTAAAAAGCGCTTTAAAGGCTTTAATAATTCACAATTTAATTTAACTGAATTAAACCTTGATGGCATTCCTAAAGGGGTGAATATTCCTTTTAAGAACCTTACTGCCCTCAAAAATGAATTATCATTACAATTAAACAATAATTTACCTATTCACCCTGAAGTAATTTTACCAAAGTTAATGCGCCATCCAAAACAACCCGATCATGAAGGACAGGTAAATCACGTTAAAGCCAAGTTATCTATATTAATTAGTGATGAGTCCGACTTAGATTTAATCAATGTGACAGACGCTGATATTTACTTTAAATTACCTGACGCTTATAAGCGTGGCTGCATTAAACATGTTGCTTTTTTTAATGAGAACCCACGACTTATACCGTGGTTTCCTTCGGTATTAATTGGTAAGGATTTTGATGCCGCGTTAAACATTTTGGAACAGGTTAAACCTGAATTAATTGTGACTAACAATACCGGTATCGCAAGTCGTGCTTTTGAATTGGGTATTAAGTGGATAGCAGGGCCTTTCTTAAATACAACTAACTCCTATGCTCTATTGGCAATGAAAGAAGCATTCAATTGTGAAGGTGCATTTATTTCAAATGAAATAAATCATCAGCAAATGAAAACAATTGCTCGCCCTGAAAACTTTAAATTGTTTTACAGTATTTATCACCCCATTTTATTAATGACAAGTAGACAATGTTTCTTCCAACAAAGTGTTGGTTGTGAAAAACCCCGTATCGATAATGGCTGTATGCTCTCTTGTGATAAATCAACCAGCATTACCAACCTTAAAGGTATTTCATTTGCTATTGATAAACAAAAAGCGGGTTATCCAAGCATTTATAATAATGACCAGTTTTTAAATATGGAAATTATTAACGATTTAGCTCCATTATATGATGGCTTTATGATCGACTTAACCAATATTGGTGCCGGCGATAAACAATCACCCGATAAAGCCGTGCTGATTGAAAAATTTGAACAATTACTTAAGGTAGACGAAAAAAATAATAACTGTTCAGATAAGAAATTAAGTGTTAAAACGACGCTAAATGAATTGGTACCAGAATCAACCAACGTGCAATATCATAATGGGCTGTAATTCATTATTAATAATATGAGCCGCGTTGATCATAAATAACTCTGATGAGATGAAACATAAAGTTTCAACTGGCTTGGATGTAAAATCCTCCCTAAGTGCTATATACAGAATGTATAAATCAATTAGAGTTATCTAACATAATGGTTAAAGGGGGTTGAGATGTACAAACACATAATGATTTTACTCGCATTGATAAATGTTTCTTGTGTTGAACAGCGCACTATCGTTCATACTGAACCATTTTATCAGGGTACAAAAAAAATAAGTTTACTTGATAATAAAGGTAAAAAGCTGTTTATAGGTTCTATTAATTTTTCAGTACAACAAGACACGATTCATTATCAAATTGATTTGAAACATAGCGAATTCAAAGATTATTTTTTATCGATGAAAGAAATGAAATGCTTAGAAGGACCTGAATTATGGTGCCACCTAGCCTACCCATACGACAACCCAAGAATTATAACAAAATTAGATTTTAGCTGGCTATCACATGATTTATTATTCATGTATAAAAAGAACTCTGAATTTGGCGCTAACTTTTATAATGGCATATATTACGATTTTAAACTCGAATCAGATCGGTTAATAGGCACCGCAATGGCACTTGATCTTAATCTGTTAGCAGCACCGCCAGAAGATCAGACAAAACAACCGATAACCGTTCATGATATTGACGAGATGGAAATAACGAGTCGTTGGTTACCTCAAATAGAAATTAAGTAACCATGCCTATTCTTGTGCTTATTTCAGTAAGGCAAGCCTAAACAAGTTACAGATCAGTAACAATATAGAAGACTAGTTGTTACGAGTTGATCTGCTCACATAACAGACACAATTAAAAATTTTATAAAAATAACTTGCGAGTAAGTTATCAAACAAGCAAGATCTCATTAGTCTTTTACTTCAGTACTCAAATAATATGAAAATTATCAGTTTCAACATTAACGGCCTTCGTGCTCGTCTTCACCAACTACAAGCAATTATTGATAAACATCAGCCTGATATTATCGGTTTACAAGAAATTAAAGTTCATGATGAAGTATTTCCATTAGCAGCGGTTGAAGCTATGGGATATCACGTATATTTTCATGGGCAGAAAGCGCATTATGGCGTTGCTATGTTATGTAAAAAAGAAGCGGTAAAGATACAAAAAGGATTTCCAACTGACGATGATGAAGCGCAAAGGCGTATGATCATGGTAGAAACAACCAATGAAAAAGGTGAAAAAATCACTGTGCTTAATGGCTATTTTCCACAGGGTGAAAGTATTACTCATGAAACTAAATATCCATACAAACGTAAATTTTATCAAGACTTAATGACTTATTTAAATGAACATCATACTAGCGATGAACAAATCGCTGTCATGGGCGATATTAATATATCTCCGCTTGATTTAGATATTGGCATTGGTGAAATTAACCGTAAACGCTGGTTAAAATCAGGTAAGTGTTCATTTCAATTAGAAGAACGTGAATGGTTAAAAACACTGATGGATTGGGGCTTTATTGATACCTTCCGCCAACTTCATCCGGTGCGTACTGAACGTTACTCCTGGTTTGACTATCGTTCTCGTGGCTTTGATGATAACCGTGGTTTACGTATAGATGTTATTTTGGCAACAAAAACCTTAAGTGAGCAATGTGTCGAGTCAGATATTGACTATGAACTTCGTGGTATAGAAAAACCTTCAGATCATGCACCAATTTGGTCAACATTTAGCGACTAACTTACCGACCGATTTACCGACCGATTTACCTGGTAACTATTTACCGACTAATAATAAGATAAATTCATGTCATTATTACCTGCTCATTACCTTTGTCCACTTTGTCAGCAAGCATTAACGCTTACTGACAAAACTTATGCTTGTATAAACAATCATAGTTTTGATCAAGCTAAACAAGGGTATGTAAATTTATTACCCGTACAATTTAAACATTCAAAAGCACCCGGTGATAATAAAAACATGGTTATTGCGAGGCGAGCATTCCTTGATAAACAGTTTTACCAACCATTGGTTGATAAAATGCTCGAACTGTATCAACAATATGGTCAAAGTGATGCGCCATTACTTGATGCGGGTTGCGGTGAAGGTTTTTATACACATCAGCACAAAACTATTCATAACCAAGTTTATGGCGTTGATATAGCAAAAGAAACCATAAAAATAGCCGCCAAGCGCTATCAAAACTGTCACTTTAGCGTGGGTACTTTATCTAAACTAAGTTTTAGTGATAACTATTTTGGCTGGTTAGCCTCTGTTTATGCCCCTATTTTAGAAAATGAATTCACACGAGTTTTGCAAAAAAATGGGTACTTATTAACTGTAACCCCTGCTGAGCAGCATTTATTTGAATTGAAAGAATTGATTTATCAACAAGCGAATAAACACGATATAACTAAAACGCCAATTAATAATTTAATGCTCGTTGAAGAACAAAAGTTAACTTACACAATGAACTTTGAACACAGTGATGATGTGCTAAATTTATTAGCAATGACACCTTTTGCATTTAAAGCATCAAATCAGTTAATTGAAGAAATTAAAGCGATGAGTAAATTTAGCTGTCAGGCTGATTTTATTCTAAGACTTTATAAAAAATAAACACCTAAAATGAGTAATTAAGCTCGCTAGATTAGCGCTACTGTTTATTACTAGAAGCATAGGTTAACTTTAATAATTGCGCTAAATCTATATATCTTGGTTTAGAAATAGCTAAATCTGTTAATTTATTTTGACTGTCCTGCTCTTTTGCCTTCTCTAAACCACTGCGATACCAAGAAGCTAATGATGGTGGTAAAAACTTATCCGCTTTAACGCCTAAAATAACCAAGACTTGTACGGGTATGGATAATAAAAACAATCCATAAACCAAAGCTATTGGTAAGGCATTTAATACATTAGCGATACTACCTGAGCCAAGAAAAAAACCTGATGAAAAATAAAGCTGCATAATAAAAATAAATAATGCCAAAGCAGGAAAGTAATGGCAAAAAAAACGAGCACTTTGTACTGCTCGATAATCCGCAAAATAACGAACTAATTCAGCCTTTTCTGGCCAAAAATCAATATATTCCTGACCTAATTTGATGAGTTGTACTACAGATAAATTCATAGATAAATACCCTAAAGTCCTTATATCTACTATAGCAGTTACCTGTTAATAGCAAAAGTAATAGGGTAAATTTACTGATAATAATCCTCTAATCAGGTATTTTCGTAGCCCCCATGCTGTGCACGTCGTGTCAATAACAGAGTAAGTTACTGGGTACCTAGTTATTTAATTGATTTTCTCGATAGTTTAGATAAAAAGGAGATATAAAGACAATATATCAAATTTCACACAGTAAAAAATAACAATTAAAAGCAACCACTTATAGATTTAACCATAGATTGCTCACAATGATATCCACAGCTTTTGTGGATATCATTATACTTCCTCTAATTTCTTATTCTCTAGAGTTAATTGATAAAAATCGTTATAGTAGCTTCTAATTTTTATATTAAGAATTAATTTTCCTGGGACACACAAAAAATGACTAAAACAATCACTTTATATGGCATAAATAATTGTGACACAGTAAAAAAAGCGCAAAAGTGGCTAGCAGATAATGGCATTAACTATGTGTTTTTTGATTTTAAAAAACACTCTCTAACCAGTGCGTTATTAGCCCAGTTTGTCGAATTAAATGATTGGAGCACACTACTAAACAAGCGTAGTACTACTTACCGCAATTTAAGCAGTGAAATAAAAAACAATTTAACTAATGCGGTTGATTTTGAGCAAGTACTTGCCCAACCTACTTTATTAAAACGCCCTTTATTACTCATTGAAACAGATGATTCTCAATGTGTTCCACAACTGCACTTAGGTTTTAAAGCTGAAAACTATCAAGCAATTTTCCAATAAAACTTAGCCCTAATTTACACTATTAAAAGCAAAGAGTTAATATGCAAAACCCAAGAAGCAATGTGATCAAGCTAGCCATCGACTTAATTTCTCGTCCATCCGTTACGCCAGAAGATGCCGGTTGTCAGCAACTAATCAAAGAGCGTTTAGCCAAACTTGGCTTTATAAATGAAACGATGATTTTTGAAGATACTACCAATTTATGGTCACGCCGTAACGGTGGTATAAAATCTGATGATATCGTCTTTTGCTTTGCGGGGCATACTGATGTAGTACCACCAGGAAATTTAGAACTGTGGAATACTCCACCTTTTGAACCCACAATAATTAACGGCATGCTCTATGGGCGAGGAACTGCTGATATGAAAGGTAGCCTTGCTGCTATGGTTGTAGCGACTGAACGCTTTGTTCATGATTATCCCTCATATAAAGGTGCGATTACTTATTTGATAACCAGTGATGAAGAAGGTCCATTTATTAATGGCACAACGCGGGTAATTGATACGTTAGAAGCACGCAATGAAAAAATCACCTATTGTATTGTTGGTGAGCCTTCAAGTACCAATACGGTAGGTGATGTTATTAAAAATGGTCGACGGGGATCTATCTCAGCTGAAGTTGATATAAAAGGTAAGCAGGGGCATGTAGCCTACCCTGAACACGTAAAAAATCCTATTCATATCGCAATGCCAGCATTAACAGAGCTAAGCCAGACCCATTGGGATAATGGTAATGATTACTTCCCCGCAACCAGTTTTCAATTATCGAATATAAATTCAGGCACTGGGGCTACCAATGTTGTTCCGGGGCATTTAACCGCATTGTTTAATCTACGTTATAGTACGGAATTAACCGATCAAATCATTGTGGAAAAAGTAGAGTCCATTTTAAATAAACACCAGCTTGAATACGATATTAAATGGACATTTAATGGTCAGCCTTTTATAACTGAGTTAAACAATGAAAAAGGTGATTTTTTAACGTCGGTCACTCACGCTGTAACCTCTGTGACAGGAACACCACCAGTATTGTCTACTTCTGGCGGTACTTCAGATGGTCGTTTTATTGCCCCAACAGGTGCAAAAGTTATTGAACTTGGCCCTTGTAATACCACTATACACCAAGTAAATGAGTCGGTTGCTTGTGATGACTTAGATAAGCTATGCGATATTTATTATGCTTGTTTAAAAGAAGTACTTCTTTAGTAAAAAATAGAAATAATTATGCCAACAAATAATATAACAATTTTAGGTGATATAAATAAACAATTGCTGGGTTTAACAGATCAACACATTCATTATTTAGCTAATGAATGTTTAACTAAAAAAAATCCACCTAATAAAAGCTTAGCAAACGATAATGCAAGAAAACCTATTCAAGCATTATCGAAGTCCACTATTGGCATTCATCAGCAAATGAACGCCGCTTTCAAAGCACTAAGACACAGTGCAAAAACAGCGGGAATAGATCTAAAAATAGCCAGTGGCTTTCGCTCCTTTGAACGACAACTACAAATATGGAATAGCAAGTTTAGTGGCAAAGCGACTATAAAAAAAGCCAACGGTGAAATAGTCGATATTAGCCGTTTGTCTGATTGGGAAATCATAGAAGCTATTTTACTTTATTCTGCACTACCTGGGGCGAGTAGGCATCATTGGGGTTGTGATATTGATGTCTATGCACCAAATTTATTAGCTAATGGAGAATCGCTGCAACTTGAACCTTGGGAATATCAACAGTCAGGTCCTATGGCTGCGTTATCTTCTTGGCTTACACAACACGCAGCAGAGTTTGGCTTTTACTTACCTTATGACTGCTATCGAGGTGGCATTGCCGCAGAGCCATGGCATTTATCTTTTGCGCCACTGGCAACGCAATATCAAGCAACATTTAAACTTCAAGCATTACAAGCGTGTTTAATAAACACGGATATTGCTGGTAAAATGGTAATTATTGATAATTTAACCGAGATAGCTAAACGTTATATTAATAATGTAAATACCCGATTAAGTATTTAAGCCATTTTAAATGATCACTTAGTTAGTCTGACGGGTATCAGAAGGCTACAAAAAAATAGGAAAACTCATGGATAACTGGATCGCTTACGCAATGATTACCATTGCTTTTGTAATAATTGTAGGTAATTTTAGTACGTTTCAAAAAAACACTAACCAGAGAATGCGCAAAAAAAACTTAAATGATCTCGAAGAAACGCTGCCAAGAAATAATAAAACAGATAATAAAATGCCTACCCTAGATAAAAACAAACTTAAATAGTAGCAGTGACTTCCTAAATAAAGCCATAAAAAAACGCCAACTAGTCGGCGTTTTTAAAATTTATCAATTAATAAAAAGATCTAAAAGATAAACCTGTTTCCATCACAGGAAAAATTCGTTCTAACGTTTCTAATGGTAAAGGCTTACCGTCAACATTATAAATACTGACTGACGTTTTTTTATTTCTATCATCTAGTGGTGCAAGCACAAATTGATATTTAGCATCACTGACTTCAATAACAGGGTCTTCATCACCCCAAATAGTATCCCAGATACTTGTTTCAGGTTTAGTAAAGGCTACATAATAAGTTTTATTACTTTCGTTTAAATCATTAATGGTAAAACCGTGTTTTTCGAAGAAAACCGGCATGTTATCCCAAAGGTTATCCAATCCCATTTCGACAACATAAGCTGGCTCTGCCTCACTATTTTCACCTAAAACAACCAATTTCTGATTAGCCCGCATTAAACGGTTTTCACGTTGTTGTAAACGATAATTATAATCAACTTGAGCAACAACCTCATTTAGCATTAGCATTTCAGCACGCTGTTTATCAATAGGATCTATCGTCTTACTACCGCCGTCATTATCAGTTTTAATATAATCGATTAATGAAACTTTTAACGATACGCTTCGTCCATGAGGCTTAAGGAAAAACTCATAACGAAAACGTAAACTTGTCGATGATTCAATATCAGTAAATAACCAGCCAGTTTCTATCTCACTATGATACCAATCAGATTCATAAATTTCGGTTTTACTCTGTTTTTTACTTCCTGGTTCATCTTGAGATGTTGAATCGACAACCTCATAACTAACATCATCAGACTTTAATTGGCTAACAAGTGCATTTTGAATAAAAGCCAATAAATCTTTATTTTCAATTGTTTTATCAAACCAAATAATGGCTTCATGACTGCCCGCAATAACACGAGAAGATGCCGCAATGGGTAAAACTAAAGATGGTGCTCTTATATCTACTTTCTCACCAAGAGAGCCTTGATAATTGATTTTTTTCGTTATTGAAAATTCTTTTTTTGTTGCTGGTTTGTCTAAATTTTTAGGAACAATAAACGCTTTAGATTCATGCTTTTTTACATAATCAAAATCTCCCAGTGCACGTTTACTATCAACACTACTACATGCTGACAGCGTCAAACTAAGCACAGAAAAATAAAATAATTGACGACTCATTAAAACTCCTGAGAAAAACGATTTATAAAATTAGTATTCATTAGGTAACTCAAATCGTATTTGGTTCAATTTGATACCTATTATTAGCGCACCATGGTACTTGGCTGTTTTTGCAAACACAAGTCATTCAATATTTTTTCTTACTTGTATACGCTATAATACTTTTCTCCCATCAATTTAGGTGTTTTAATGTCTCGATATTTAGTCCTAACCGCCATGGGATCCGATACAACAAGTTGTGTTAGTTAA
>DPHE01000048.1:21455-48452 GCA_003521815.1 Colwellia sp. | reverse complement strand
GTTTTTGGTATTTCTCCTGACGAACCTAAGCGTTTAGCAAAATTTTGTCAGCGTGATGAATTGAACTTCACCTTGTTGTCTGATGTAGATCATAAGGTTGCTGATGATTTTGGTGTTTGGGGCTTGAAGAAGTTTATGGGTAAGGAATACGATGGTATTCACCGCTTAAGCTTTTTAATTGGTTTAGATGGACAAATAAGCCATGTTTTTAATAAATTCAAAACTAAAGAACATCATCAAGTAGTACTTGATATGTTAAATGAATTAGCTAAATAATGTAACCAAGCACGGTAAGGGAAGTTATTTACACTTACTGTGCTTGTATTTAGAAACAATTAAGCCTCTTGCTCTACCTTTGTGGTATAAGTCCACGCGTTAATAACAGCCTTCACTAAAGTCGCTAATGGAATAGCAAAAAACACTCCCCAAAAACCCCATAAACCACCAAAAAATATAACCGCTATGATAATGGTAACCGGGTGTAAATTAACCGCTTCAGAAAATAATAATGGCACAATAACATTGCCATCAAGTGCTTGAATGACTCCATAGGCCAACATCACATAACCTAACTCGTTACTATAACCAAATTGAAACAAGGCAACTAAAAACACAGGAATAGTGACTATCGTTGCGCCAACGTAAGGTACTAACACTGACAAACCTACTAATACGCCTAATAAAACCGCATATTGTAAATCAAGTAGAATAAAAGCTATGGTTGTCGAAATGCCAACAATTAAAATTTCAATCACTTTACCACGAATATAATTCATTATTTGCTGATTCATTTCTTTGCCAACTTGTGTCGCCATACGGCGCTCTTTTGGTAGAAAAAGAGTCGCACTAGCCAGTAAATCATTTTTATCCTTGAGAAAGAAAAACACCATTAATGGCACTAAAATAAGATAAATCATTAAAGCAACTAAATCGGATATAGAATTTAAAGAAGCCTTCAGCGCTAACTCTCCCCAATCAAGCAGTTTATCTTTAATTGAAGCAATAAAGGTTTCAATTTGAGACGCCTGAATAATATCAGGGTATTGTTCAGGTAATGTTAATAAATACTGCTGACCTTGCGATATCATTTGAGGTACTTCTTGTAATAAATTACTACTTTGTTTCCAAATAATCGGCATTAAACCAAACATTGAAATTAATGTAACCCCAACAAAAGCGGCAACAACTAACGCAGTAGCCCCTGTGCGAGAGAAGTTAAGATTGACCATTTTATTTACGGGTAAATCTAATAAAAAAGCGATCGACAAAGCCACTAATACGGGCATAAGTAATTGACTAAAAAAGGCAATGAATAAAAATGAACATACCAAGATCACCACTAATGTCACTGCATGAGGGTCTGAAAAATTACGCGTATACCAGTTGCGGAACAACTTAAACATATTTATCCTATTTTACTATTGAAATGAGTTATCTTAACTTGATATGGTAATTTTAACCCTACCATTGTCAATAAGACTTTGGTTATAACTATAACCTAGCTTGTAAAGCAGTTTAGGGATATCTTTAATCGAACCTTTATCTGCAATGGTTAAAATACAAACATCACCCATTTGCATTTTTTGTAAACGTAAACGTAAGTTAACCAATGGCAGAGGACATTTTTCGTCACTGGCATCATATTCGAAGATCATTTTATATTTCTTACATATACCTTTTTTTTTACAAGGTAATCTGAGACAATTATTGTTGACATACTATCTTAACTCTTGCGATTAAAATAGCGGAAAATAAAACTAAATGAGTAGCTTAGCTACAAACCTTAATTTAAGAGAGAGTAACATCCTTAAAAAGTTACATTGGGTTAGTTTTCTGACGATACTTCATTAACATAGCCGCGATAAAATATGCGCATGCTATTTAGAATAAGCAACTGAGTTGCTTTTTTAATATTGACTTATCAAAGTGGGGATGAAAAAATTTAGCTTAAGTCCATATTTTTATTATCAAATTGAAACATTAATTAAAATATTATACGAATCTTTTGACCTTGTTGATGTCGAAGGTTATAGCATTGCCAAGTTCTATCAAGAAATTGATCGAAAAAGTGGTAATATACTAAATAGTGACGTTATTCAAAAGCTTTCTAATAATTAGCTTTTTATTTTCGACTTCTTTTTAGTCTCTATTTTATTCTTAGCCTTTATTTGATAACAGGAAGCCGTATTGTTTACTATTAAACCCTTTTTTCTTGCTTGTGCATTAACAGTAATGATAGCAAGTACATGCTCTTTTAATGTTGAGGCCAATGGTCAGAATAATAAAAACAAACTGCCTGAAATAGGCATTTCAGGCTTTAGTGTCCTTTCTTTAGATAAGGAGCGGCAAATAGGTCAAGCCATGATGCGCCAATTACGCGCTAGCCAACCATTAATTCAAGACCCGGTATTAATTGAATACATTAATCATTTAGGTAATCAATTAATCAAAAATGCTCAAGATGTTAATTACGCCTTCAAGTTTTTTTTAATCAATAATAACGAACTCAACGCCTTTGCCTTTTTCGGTGGACATGTTGGTATTCATAGTGGCTTACTAACAACAGCAGACAATGAAAGTGAACTAGCTTCTGTTATTGCTCATGAAATTTCTCATGTCACTCAACGTCATTTAGCACGCCGATTAGAATCCCAGAGTAGAAGCCAAACATTATCAATGACAGGCATGATATCAGGTATTTTATTAGCCTTAGTAAACCCTACGGTTGGCATGGCGGCATTGAGTGCTTCAATGGCGGCATCACAACAAGCTAGCATCAATTACACCCGTGGCAATGAAAAAGAAGCTGATAGAGTTGGCATTGCACTTTTAGCTACCAGTAACTTTGATCCTCAGGGGGCACCCAGTTTTTTTGGTAAAATGTCAGAAAAATATCGCTATGCAAGTAAACCTCCTGCCATGTTATTAACTCACCCTTTGCCTGAGTCTCGAATCGCTGATGCAAGACAACGTGCGCACAATTATCCTGCTAAAAAGTTAGCACCAAGCTTACAATTTGAATTAGCTAAAGCTAGAATTCAAGCGCGTTATCAAGGTAAACCAAAAGACAATATAAGTTATTTCAAACAACAATTGATTAAGAAAAAATACACACTAAAAGCAGCAGCTGAATATGGCTTAGCCATCTCTTATTTTGAAAATAAACAATATCAACCAGCCAAAAAACTGCTTGAATCGTTAAAAAGTCAGGATCAACATAACCTATTTTATATCGATGTCCTTACCGATGTTTATTTGGCATTAAAAGATCATGATCAAGCATTAACTATGTTGGCTAATTTAGCATTGTATATGCCTAACAATCAGGTCATCAGCCTGAACTATGGCAACGCGTTATTAAGCGCTGGCAACTATGAGCAAGCCGCCACAGTACTACAAGACTTTTTACTCGTTAATCCTAATAACTTCATTGCCTATGATATATTAACCACCGTTTATCGAAAACAAGATAAAAAGGGCTTAATGCATACAGCTAAAGCTGAAGTACTTGCTTTACTTGGTGCTTATAATAAAGCAGTAGATGAATTACAAACCAGTTACACCTTAGTAGAAGAACAGCCATTGCTACAAAAACGGATTAAAGCACGTATTTTACAACTTCAAGAACTAGAAAATAAGTTAAAACGCTTATAGCCAAAATTACTTATTTACCATTAATTATTAAACTTACTAAAAGAAACAAACATATGTTAACTATTTATCACAACCCAAGGTGCTCCAAAAGTCGTCAAACACTTGAGTTAATCCAACAAAACTCCAATAAAGAACTCTCCATTGTTGAGTACCTTAAGCAACCATTAACTCAAGTAGAAATTGAACAGCTTTTATCACTACTTTCATGTAAACCTATCGATATGATGCGAGTAAAAGAAGCTGAATTCAAAGAACAAAATTTAGTCAGCGCGAATGATGACCAACTAATTGAGGCAATGATGAATACGCCTAAACTGATTGAGCGTCCTATTGTTAGTGATGGCAATCAAGCCATTATTGGTCGCCCACCAGAAAATGTTTTGGCTTTATGCTAATTTAATAGGTAATTCTAACAAATGAAAAAACAAAAAATTTCCACCAATAATTTAAAAAAAATAGCACTATTCGGTTATTTTTCTTTACTTTTTTTTATGCCTTTATGGTTATTAGTATTATCTCCTAGTGAGGGGTTAAGTGCTTCAACAACGCTATTACTATTTATCTTACCGTTACTGTTTCCGTTAAAAGGGCTGTTACAAGGCAACCCATTTACTTATGCTTGGGCAAATTTCATTGTACTTATTTATTTCTTACATAGTTTAACCACACTATGGATATTACCAAACGATATGGTCTGGGCAATACTAGAGCTTATTTTTGCAACCATGATGTTTTTGGGCTGCAGTTATTATGCTAAATATAGAGGACAAGAGCTCGGTCTTAGTATTAGAAAAAAGAAGTAAGATAAATAAAATTTACAGTAAAATAAGGCACCTGTTATTCATATATATGTATTAAGGAGAATATGATGGCGTATAAGAAGCATCGTATTAATAAAGTATTCATTTATTCTCTTATAATAACAGGATTAGCCTTAACCGCTTGTAATGGCCATTCAAATAAAAACACACCTGTTAATCTAAATGTAGATACAAATAAAATCCTTGTTATTGACACTGAGTTATCGACTAATCAAAGTGTTGAGCTCATATTATTTTACCCAGACGATGAACTCAGTAATATTAACTGGCAACAAACTGCCGGTGAAAACGTCACCTTATTGGCTAAAAACTCTAAAGTAATTACTTTTACCCCAGACACATCAGGTGATTACAGTTTTACTGTCAATTTTTCTGTTAATGATGGTACAAGCCAAACATTAAGCCAAACAATCAAGATTAGTGAAACCACAAATAAAATTGCAGCACGTCTAAGTCACGCTGTATTAAGTGAAAAGAAAGTGTCATTACGTACAACACTAAGCGCCTCTATAGTGACGGATACATTGCAATGGGAGCAAATTTCAGGGCCAAGCGTCAACTTCAGTGAAACAAATACCCTAGATAGTTTAGCGATATTTTTCAATGCCCCTAAAGTAAATAAAGACACGATACTTATTTTTAAAATTTCAGCATCTGACGGTGAACAAACGTTTACTGATCATGTGGCTATTTTAGTGGAGCCTGCACCCGTAATAGCAAGCAATGCCTATTTTGATGAGCGAACTGCTCACGTTGTTCCTTATAATAGTGATGGCCCTTATGCCGAAAGTTTGGTGAATTGTGTTTATAGCAATACCTTAAGTAGCTCTTGTACCTTATCTAGCTTACCCTTACTTGCTCAAGAAAATGACTATCTCTCAGTAAATCACATTATGGATAGAGTGGTTGTATCGCATCAATGGATGGGAGATCGCTTTAAAGATTTTCTCATTAATAATGATAATCACAATGACTTTAAACGATTACTTCGGGCAACCACCGCCATTGTCATTTCTTATGATATACGCCCTTCTTTTTATTGGGCAGCGACAGGAGCAATTTATTTAGATGCTGAAAACTTTTGGTTAACGCCACAAGAGCGCGACACCATAAATGAGGCGCCTGATTTTCGTACCCATTTTGGCAACGACCTTCAGTTTTCCATGCCATGGCGTTATGTAAAAGATAACCAGTATGCCAACCGCTATTTTAGTAAAGAGCAAAGGGTAACCCGTACTAGCAACGATGGATTTTATCGTTTAGCTTCGCTGCTATATCACGAACTTGCGCATGCAAATGACTTTTTCCCGAGTACTGAGTGGTTTACTCACAATGAACAAACTCGCATATTAGACGCCGCAACCAATACCAGTTTTGAGTCAGATCAATTATCAATTTCCTTGCCATTACAAAGCCAAAAAATGCGAGGTTTAGCGCAAGTTAGTTTTTCTGGTAAGCTAGCTACTGCGACGCAAAAATCTTATCAATCTTCCGATATCAAAAACGTCTTTAGCCCTGATACCGCCACTGACTTTTATGCTTATTCAAGTCTTCGTGAAGATTATGCCATGTTGTTTGAAGAGTTAATGATGCAAAATCGCTTTCAAGTATTTCGCGATATTGCGATAACAACTAAACCAACGGGTGATAATATTAGCGCTCAAGATTATATTGTTACTTGGGGACAAAGAGGTCGCATAGGCGAAGAAGACATTAAACCTAGAATAGCCTTTACTGCTAGCAGAGTTTTACCTGCATTTGATAGCAACAGCGCCTTAACGGTTGTGCCTATCCCTATTGACATGACCGAGGGACATGATTGGTTAAAAAACTTAACCATAAGCCGATTATCAATACGTAGCATAAAAAAAATTAAAAATGTAGACACAACAACTAAGCAAAATCAAATAGCACCGGTGCCTTATCGATATTACCAAAAAATCTTACCTAAACATTAAATAGGATACCCATGAATAAAGAAATTGAAATTCAAGCAGCCGTCTTTCGCCGCTTATTAGCTCATTTAGATGATCGTAAAGATGTGCAAAACATAGAGCTTATGAACTTAGCAGGCTTTTGTCGAAATTGTTTTAGTAAATGGACCATAGACGAAGCTGAAAAGCTAGGCGTTAATGTTGATATAGATACTGCCCGCGAGCAAGTTTACGGCATGCCTTATGGTGATTGGAAAGAAAAGCATCAGTTGCCAGCAACTGATGAGCAATTAGCTAAATTCAATGCATCAAATAAAGCTAAGTAACTAATGTCTAGCAATATAAATGGTTAAAAATGTAGTAGCTCTATACAAACTCAACTACTACAACATTCAACTATAATACTATTTAGAACATAATACATGTAGCGCTTCTACGTTGTTCAAGTTAACGATGAATCCTGGAACAACGTTATTTCATCTTCGGTTAAGCTACGCCATTTACCCGGCGCTAAATTAGCTAATTTAAGTGCGCCAATTTGCTCTCGATGTAACCCTATAACTCTATTTCCTACTGCAGCAAACATACGTTTTACTTGATGATATCTCCCTTCTATAATCGTTAACAGTACTTCATTTTCAACATCAGTATCTGTCACTAATGTTAAAATAGCCGGTTTAGTTAACGACGACTCACCTTGTAATTGTATGCCTTGAGAAAACTGCTCAATAAGTGCAACTGACTTTTCAACAGTTATTGGATTTCTAAGCCATACCCGATACACTTTTTGGCATTCTTTTTTTGGTGAAATAACATTATGCGACCAACGGCCATCATCAGTAATTAATACTAAGCCTGTGGTGTCAGCGTCCAAACGCCCTGCGATGTGCAAATCAAAGGCTTTATCAACATCAATAAAATTCAAAACCGATGGATAGCCTTCATCAACATTAGAACAAATAGTATCAGCTACTTTATGCAACATAAAATAACGTGAGCCACGTGCTGTTAACGTTTGGCCATCAATTTCAATGTTATTATTTTCATGCACCTGCATAGAGGGATTTTTTTCAATATCACCATTAACACGAACTTCACCACTTTTAAGTAACTTTTTTGCTTCACTTCGCGTTAATTCAGTACTTTTACAAATAAACTTATCTAAGCGCAATGTTTAAATCCTCACGGTTACTCACTTGCCTCAACCCAAAACCAAAAACCTTGATTAAGTACTTCTATCATTAAAGACAGAAATTCATCATTATCACACCAAGGTGCTAATTCATCTGGAGTTACGATGCATTGATCACATAATAATTTAATCACAGGCGCAATATCACTAGAAAAAGTCTTCTGTTCACCATTGATATAACAAACACCATCGTTAATCGTGTCTTCAAAATAAAAAGCTCTAAGACCCCCTAAACGCTTAATACCGTGAATAGTAAGTAACTCAGAGACTTCGTCACGCGAAAACGGTTCGTCACTAGGCATCAGGTCTAATTCATGTTTGGCATTGGTTAAAAATGTACCGACAAAGCCTTTAAATACTTGCTCATTTTCAAGTAAGTTAGTTAACTGACTTTTAATACGATGGTAATCATTATTAGTGATTTCGCCGCTGTGAGTAATAGCTTGACGATCAGCATCTTCAAGTAGCTCTGCTCCTAATTCATTATCAATTAGGTGATCGGCTAAGGCGCTTAATAAGCTCACAGTAGAATTAGCACGAAAACCAACAGAAAAACTCATTGATGGCTCTAATGCAATACCTTCATGAGGAAAGCCTGGTGGAATATAAATAATATCTCCCGGCTCTAATACCACATCAATAATCGCTTCGAAAGCTTCAACATGTAGCAGCGCCTCATGAGCAATCACTTCAGCCTGTTTGCTGTTAGCACCAACACGCCAATGCCGCTTACCTGAGCCTTGGCAAATAAACACATCATAATTGTCAACGTGAGGACCAACACTGCCCCCCTTGGTGGCAAAGCTTGCCATTAAGTCATCTAAACGCCAGTGAGGTATAAACCGAAAAGGTTCAATTAACGCTGCGGCTTCTTCGCTAAAGTTATCTAAGGCTTGTACAACTAATGACCAGTTACTATCACCAAGATGCTCATATTTTTCAAAGGGGCCAAAGTCAGCTTGCCATTTTTCATCTTTTTTATAAACCAAGCGCGACTGTACTGTTTCTTCCATCGCTAAACCGGCTAATTCATCCGGCGATATAGGATCGACAAAGTTTTTAAATCCTTGTTTTATTACAACAGGCTTCTTTTGCCAATACTTTGTTAAGAACTCATTCTGGCTCATTTGGTTTAAATCTAAGGTAAACATAATTTTCTCTAACCTGTAATAATATTAATCATCGTTCGTAACGCTTATAAACTCGCTGCGTAAGCTCTAGCTTTTACCAAGTCTTCAGGTGTATCAACCCCTTCAACGGGCACATTAACTTTTGCCACAGCAACATGAATATTCTCACCCTGATAAAGCACTCTCAATTGCTCAAGCGCTTCAACTTGCTCTAATTGGCTCGTTGGCCAGTTAACATAATCTTTAATAAAGCCTGCGCGATAAGCATATATACCAACATGACGTAAATAAAATTCACCTATATTGTCTATCTGTGTATTATTAAGGAAACGATTACGATCATAGGGAATTGTCGCTCGGCTAAAGTAAAGCGCATAACCATCTTTATCAGTTATCACTTTTACCGCGTTAGCATTAAACGCTTCATCAACTGAATCGATATTAATCGCTAAAGTCGACATACGAGATATTTTACCTTCTCGATGAATAATATCACGAGGGGTTTCATCCATCGCGTCACTATGCTGATGTGCTAAATTATTGGCTACTTGCGCGATATTCTCTGGGGGAATAAAAGGCTCATCTCCTTGTACATTAACAATAATTTCATTATCACTAAACTGATATTGCTCCATCACCTCAGCCAAACGCTCAGTACCTGATTGGTGATCTGCACGTGTTTTACACACTTCACCACCAAAGGCCTTTACTACTTGTTCTACTTCATCATTATCGGTTGCGACAATGACTTTACTCGCACCACTGAGTTGCGCTTTTTCAACAACCCATTGGATCATGGGCTTACCACCGATATCAGCTAATACTTTGCCCAGTAACCGGGATGATTGATATCGAGCTGGAATAACAACCACAAAAGAAGTATTCGCCAAAGTAGCACTTGTCATATTTTTATGATTCCCGTTCAGCGGTTTTATTATCAAAAGCGATGTGTCGAGCTTCATTTTCTAAAAGCACCGGAATATCTTTATCTATGGCATAAGCTAATTTATCAAATTTACAAATAAGCTCTTGTTGAGTTTTATCGTAATCAAGCTTACCTTTACATACAGGACAAGCCAATATTTCCATTAATTTTGTATCGAAGGCCATTATTTTATTCTCTTAATTTTATTTTGGAGTTTTATTATTTATTTACAGTATTGTTATTTATGAGGCTAACTGCTTAATATGTTGTCTCAATACTTGTTCATCTTGCTCTGAAAACTGCGCAGCAACGGGTAAATACCACCAGTTGCTTTGTGTGAATTTTTGACATTTTACCGCATCTTTCTCAGTCATTAATAGCGGTAAATCATTTTTAAATGGCATAAAGTCATTAGACGTGAAATTTTTATGATCTACAAAACCTTTTTGATTTTCTAAATTGAAACCTAAATTTTGTAATGTATCGAAAAAACGTTGTGGTGAGCCAATACCTGCAATGGCATTTACCTTAGCATTATTTGATAAAAATTCGGTTAAGCTAACCTCTTCATCTGTTTGAATATGACGTAATTTAGTGGCAACCAAGGTCATTAATGAAGATTTATTTTTTATCTGACAATCATCATCTGTCGTTTTACATTCACCATTATAAATAACAATATCTGCACTATTTAATCGCCAAGAACCTTCTCGCAAAGGACCTGCCGGTAAGAGTAGTCCATTACCAAAAAGACGCTTACCATCAACAACAATTATTTCTAGATCACGTTGTAAACGATAATGCTGTAAGCCGTCATCACTGATAATAAGATCACAACCTAGCTCGATTAGCTTTTGAGCATTAACTACTCTATCACTACCCACAACAACAGGAACCTGACAACGTTTAAAAATAAGAACAGGTTCATCACCTGCTTGGTCTGTCGTGCTATTCTCTGATAATGAATAAGGATAAATATCAGCTTTACCGCCATAACCACGTGAAATAACGCCCGGTTTAAATCCGAGTGTTTTAGCAAGTTCAACTAAATGAATCACTACGGGCGTTTTACCATTGCCACCAACGCCAATGTTACCAACAACAATAACGGGTTTGCTCACTGAGTAAGATTTAAATAATCCTAGACCAAAAGCAAATCGTCGAATTGAACTCAGTATGAAAAACAATGCGGTCAATGGCAATAATAATGGGACTAGCCAACATTTTGCACTGTGGTTATCAAACCAAACTTTTTCAATTAATCGCATAGTAATTGCTCATTAATAAAGTGATTCACTCTAAATTTTGACATCAACATCAGTATTAGATATTAAACTACGATTGAAATTGGAAGTTATGTAACTGGGCATAAGCACCTTTTTTAGCAAGTAATGTTTGATGATCCCCTTGCTCAATAATTTCACCTTGCTCCATGACAATAATTTTATCAGCGTTCTCAATGGTTGATAAACGGTGAGCAATAATAATAGACGTTCTATTCTTTTGTAAAGTTTGCAAAGCATCTTGAATATGACGTTCAGATTCAGTATCTAAAGCACTGGTTGCTTCATCTAAAATTAAAAACGGCGCATCACATAATAAAGCACGCGCTATCGCGACGCGTTGTCTTTGTCCGCCAGAAAGTAAAGCACCATTTTCCCCAAGATTAGTATCAAGCCCATTTTCCATTTGCTCGGCAAACTCCATCACATGGGCACTTTTTGCTGCCTCAATGATTTCTTCTCGGCTGGCTTCTAGATTACCGTAGGCGATATTGTTAGCTAGCGTATCGTTAAATAAAACAACTTGTTGGGAAACATAAGCAAATTGATGTCGTAAGCTTTTTAATTGGTATTGCTCAATATTAACGTTATCAATTAAAATTTCACCTCGATTAGCATCATAAAAACGCAACAATAATGCACTCGCTGTAGATTTACCACTGCCAGAGCGTCCAACAAGAGCGAGCGTTTCCCCTGGTTTTAATTCAAAAGAAACATCTTTTAAAGCCCACTTAGTGTCCCCTTCTTTTGCATTTACAACGCCATATGAAAAATCAACATTTTTAAAGGCAATGTTCCCTTGTGCTTTTTCAAACACGAGCGTGCCCTGATCGTTTTCTGTTTTTTGGTCTAGCACTCCAAAAATACTAACACAGGCAGCCATACCCTTTTGAAATTCACTATTCACATTAGTTAACATTTTCAAGGGTCTTAATAGCATAGTCATGTAAGTGATAACACTGACAAAACTACCCGCAGAAATACTCTCCCGTAAACTCTCAGTATTGACCGCGTAAAACACAAACGCTAAGGCAAATGAAGCGATAATTTGAATAACAGGCACGCTAGCTGCTTTGGCAGCGGTTAATTTCATACGTTGATGGCGGTTGTGCTTATTAATTTGTGCAAAACGGGCAAACTCTCGTAACTGTCCACCAAAAGTAACCACAACTTTATGGCCATTAAACGTTTGCTCTGCTGCCGTTGTTACTTCTCCCATTGCCCCCTGAATGTTTTTACTGACCTTACGAAAACGTTTTGAGACAATACTAACAATAACGGCAATTAATGGCGTAACCAGTAAGAAAATAACTGACAATTGCCAGCTAATAAAAAACATCAAGCCAATTAAACCAATAACAAAGGCACTTTGCTGAACAATAACTAAAATTGATTTACTGACTGAATTTAATACTTGTTCAGTATCATAAGTCAGTTTAGAAATCAGTCCGCCTGTTGATTCTTTATCATGAAAAGATACTGGCATTGCCATAATATGTTCAAATAATTTTTGTTTTAAATCAGTAACCACATGATTACCTACCCAAGCTAAACAATAATTAGCGACAAAATGAAAAACACCCCGAAAAAAGAATGCCACAACCACAAATACTGGCGCCCATTTCATAAAATCAGGATTAGCGCCTGCTAAACCGTCATCAATAAGGGGTTGTAATTTTGATAGAAAATATACATCAATGGCGGCATAGCCCAACATACCGACGATCGCAGCAAAAAAACCGAGTTTGTAGGGTTTCGCATAAGAAAGAAGTCGTTTAAAGTTTTGCCATGTGGTTGCAAGTAAATCAGTACTTGATTCTTGCTTTGCTGATGCTGATGTTATTGCCATTAGCTAATATTTCTCATCTTCGTATTATTATTTGTTCTCAATAGCTAGATTTTAACGTGATTCTTGCCAACAACCAAACTTTTCTCATCTTAAGATTTTTATATATACCTAAACCACCTCAAGATGCGAGTTTCAGGATGCCTGAGCGAAACATCATCAAGGTGCATCTTTTTATTAATGGTCATTCCATTAAAAACAGATGTAACGCAGAGTATTATTTATTCAGCCATCCCCGCAGGGCTTGTTTATAAAAGATTTATGCTGCGTTATTGATTTTGAGAAGGGAACAACCATGCTCTTAAATCAATGCCTTGCCTAGATAAATGTAGGTACTTAGGTTCAGTCTGTAACTATGAACCTGTGCTTAAAACGTTTCTAATTCCAGCTAAATCCTGCATATTGAAGTGGCTTAAGTATACACTAATGAGCAAACCAAAAGGGCCACAAATCACGGTAATAAGAGCGTTTACTGATACCTTGCGCTGACATCGTAAATATAATTTGGCCCGATTTTGCAGTATTCAGTAATTTTACATTGTGTTGCTTGTAACGTTGAACCACTTCAGTAACTGGCATATGCCAACGATTTAGATAACCAGCACTCGCAACAGCAAATGATGGCTGTAGCGTAGTGATAAACAAATCACTTGATGAAGTTTTTGATCCATGATGTGGCACAATTAAAATATCTGTACTCAGTTTGGGATATTCTTGAAGTAACGCCGTTTCAATTTTTTTTGAAATATCTCCTGTCAATAACACACTGTGCTTACCATCAGAAATTAACAGCACACAAGAATCATCATTTTCTTTGCTTACAATGTTCTTGGGCCATAGCATTTTAAAGTGTAAATTTTGCCAAAAAAATGACTTCCCTTGTAAGCAAACAGCATTTTTTGGTGATTGCTTACCATTATAAAACAATTCATTTATAACTATTGATTCTTGTAGTTCGTTTAAACCGCCTGCATGATCATTATCACTGTGGCTGATTATCATTTTATCTAATTGCTCTACACCGGTATGTTGTAAATATGGCAAAATCACGGCATTAGCCATTGTAAAGCCACTAGGGTATGCAGCCCCTGTATCGTATAGAATAGCCTTGGAATTCCGTTGAATTAATACAGATAAACCTTGTCCAACATCAAAAACAACTAACTGCCATTTTGTATCGTTAATGCCCTCTTGTTTCTTTATATGGTGACTTTGGGTATTCGATCTATTATTTACGGTAAAAAACAAAATAACACTAACGTTGATCGCCATAAACAACACTAAGTTTCTCACATATTTTCTTTGGTAATAAATAAGGTTACTACTCATTACGGGGAACTGAAGAAATAAATAAAGAATACTCACGATTCCAAATAAGACGAACAATTTAATATTCGCACTTGAAAGATTTACAACTGCCCATGTTTGCTGTGATAAATAACTTAAATAATGCCATAAAGCCTGTAGGGTCTCAATGCAACACACCATCAAAAATTGTGAAGTTATTTCAGAGAAAGGCATCACTAAAACAGACAATAAACATAAAGGAATACTCAAAAAACTCATCCAAGGTACTGCAACTAGATTAGCAAACAACGCGACTAAAGAAACTTGCTGAAAAAACACCGCGCTAATGGGGAGTAACATAACCGTTAAACTTAATTGAATAACAAATAGCCCTTTAATAAAACGCCAAACACTATTACCGCTATTGAGCAGACTTTTAAAGCGCCATAAAGTAAGAAAAATAATAGTAACGGCATAAAAAGATAGCCAAAAGCTTGCGGTAAATAAACTAAAAGGAGTTGTTAATGTTAATAAAAACAGTGTTAATAGCAGCCAACGTTTAATAGAAATATTTAGACTAAAAACACGTATAAACCAATAAAAACTTAACATCAGTAAAGCCCGTACTGTTGGCAAAGAAAAGCCCGCTAAATACCCATAGACTATTCCAACACTTAAACTTACCGCTATGGCAAAGTAACGAATATTTAGTATTTGAAAAAAAAGTAAATGATTATAAAAATTCAATGGTAATAAACGAATAACCAGCATAATAAGAAAGTAACTACCTGTTGCGACTAACCCTATATGTAAGCCCGAAATAGCAATAAGATGCCCTGTACCTGTTGTTTTCAAAACTTGCCATAATTCTTGATTTAACTCACTGCGAGAGCCAAAACCTAATGCGAGTAATAATGGTGATAAATTATGTTCAGGTAATAATTGTTTGTAGGTATTAAAAAGCTGTTGTCGTATTGAGTTTGTTGTTATTAAAATATTGTTTTTTTTATCATTAATGACATAGCCTGTTGCAATAACACGCTTACTTCTTAACCATGTTTGATAACTAAACCCACCTATATTGGCCAAACCATGTGAAGGCTTAAATTTCACTTTTAACTTAACCAGTTGCCCTTGCTGCATAGCAAAGCTGGAATTTTTCCAACTTAATCGCATTGTAATTATCGTGCTCAGTTTTTTTGAATTAAGGTGGGTAACATTTAGATTAAAGTGAAGCGGTTTATTATCACTCTTGAGTTTAATTGGATCCGCTGAAGATTGTAAACTGATTACCTTCCCTTCTACCCATTGAGGAGCAGTCGCGAGTGCCAAAGAATTTAAATTATTATCTTGCCAAAGGCTTTGATGATTAAAGGCATTGAATAGCATCCAGCTAGCACCAAAAAACAAACCCGAGCTTAAACGTAGAGGTTTGTAAAAAAAAAGGGTGATTGATAGTAAAATAAGTAAAAATAGCACAAAAAGATCTGGCACTATTGGTAAGAATAGTGACAATATAGAACCAAGAAAAAAACTAGCTAGCCACCAATCCATAGCGAACGAAATACTTCCTATAATTTTACCGTGTTAGTTTGAATACAAAGTTAAAGATAATAATGAGTATATGCCAAAAAAACTAATTAAGCGTTTTATGCCAAACAGCCAAAATATTAAAAACAATAAACATTTAAAAATTTTTGGCGACCTATTGCACAATCCACACTTATGGCATATGAATCGTCATTCAGTCGCGAAAGCTTTTGCCGTTGGTTTATTTTTTGCTTTTATACCTGTTCCATTTCAGATGGTGTTGGCTGCAGGTACTGCTATTTTAGTGCATTCTAACCTCCCTATTTCAATCGCTCTTGTGTGGATAACAAATCCATTAACCATGCCCGTTATATTTTATGCTTGTTATATTGTTGGGTCATGGTTAATGGGTACAAAAGCGCAAGAGTTTAACTTTGAGGCGAATTGGCAATGGGTAGTTGACAGTTTATCAACCATTGGCCCTGCATTTTTATTAGGCTGTGGAGTTTTAGCTGTAACTTTTGCCATACTTGGTTACTTAATTATTCAAGGTTTATGGCGTTACAGTGCGATAAAAGCATGGAAAAAAAGAGTGAGTAGATAATAAGTTTACTAATTATTCTCTACACTGTTGAATAAAACGTTTATTCCTTTATACGTTTTTATTTGCTGTCTATTAAACTATCTTACTCATTCGGTCTGATAATAGAAAAATGATCATAGGCTCTATCTGTAGCGATACGACCTCTAGGTGTACGTTGTAAGAAACCTTGCTGAATTAGAAATGGCTCCAGTACATCTTCAATCGTTTCTCGCTCTTCACCTATAGCAGCAGCAATATTATCAAGCCCTACAGGCCCTCCCATAAATTTATCAATTATGGCATGTAGTAATTTTCTATCCATAATATCAAAACCTTCATGGTCTACTTCTAACATATCAAGTGCCGCAGCCGCTGTTTCTTTATTAACCAAACCATGAGTTTTTATATCCGCATAATCACGTACCCGTCGCAATAATCTATTCGCTATACGAGGCGTGCCACGCGAACGTTTAGCTACTTCAAAAGCCCCCTCTTCATCAAGGCTTAAATTTAAAAAATGTGCCGAACGTTTTACGATGGTTGTTAAATCTTGTACGTTATAAAATTCTAGCCGTTGTACTATACCAAACCTATCACGTAATGGTGAGGTTAATGCCCCAGCACGTGTTGTGGCGCCAATTAACGTAAAAGGTGGTAAATCTAACTTTATCGAGCGAGCAGCGGGCCCTTCGCCAATCATAATATCTAACTGATAATCTTCCATTGCAGGATACAATATCTCTTCCACAATAGGACTCAAACGATGAATTTCATCAATGAATAAAATATCGTTTTCTTCTAAATTAGTTAGCAATGCGGCTAGATCGCCGGCTTTCTCAAGCACTGGGCCAGAGGTTGTTCGAATACTAACGCCCATTTCATTGGCAACAATATTGGCTAAAGTCGTTTTTCCTAAACCAGGAGGACCAAAAATGAGTAAGTGGTCAAGGGGTTCACCACGTTTTTTTGCTGCCGGAATGAAAATTTCCATTTGCGCTTTAACATGGGCTTGACCAGTATAGTCACTGAGCATTTTAGGGCGGATCGCACGATCAACGCCTTCATCTTCAATGCTGGCAGCTGGCTCAATTAAGCGATCCGCTTCTATCATTTTCATTCCTATTTTTGAAAAACAACTTAACCGTTAAACGTATACTTGTTATTTATCATAACATTACAACATTGACTTTAAAGCGTGGCGGATAATATTTTCGCTCGACATGCCATCAGTATAAACAAGTTTAACCGCTTTATCTGCTTGAACCTGCTTGTAACCTAATGATATTAAGGCATTAGTCGCATCACCTTTATTGTTATAGGCGCTATCGTAAACCGTATTCTCAAACGTATGTTCATTACTTAACTGCACAGGCATAGCGTCAGTTGCTGGCGTTGATGACATTTTCCAATCTTTTAATCTGTCTCGCATTTCAATTAATAAACGCTCGGCCGTTTTTTTACCTACCCCGGGTATTTTTACAATACCCGAAAGATCATCATGTCTAACACAACTGACAAATTGATCGGCTGACATAGCTGATAATACAGCTAAGGCTAATTTAGGACCTACGCCATTAACTCTAATTAATAAACGAAATAATTTACGCTCCGTTTGATTAGCAAATCCATACAATAATTGGGCATCTTCGCGCACAACAAAATGAGTATAAATAACCGCTAACTCATTTAATTCAGGTAATGCATAGATACTCGTCATTGGCATAGTCACTTCATAACCAACGCCAGCGCATTCAATAAGGATATCAGGAGGGGATTTTTCAGCAATAGTGCCCGATAAACGACCGATCACAGTTAATAACCTTACGGTAATGATTAAGATAACAAAAGCATAACACTATATATTTATACAGTAAAGTTAGTTTTTAGTAACGAGTTAAAACTGGAATTTATAGTAAGTAAAAATAGCTTTATAGTGAACTGTTATACTTTAACGGCTAACTATAAATTATCTTAATCTACCTCTAACAACTTTACTAGCTTCTCCAGCAAGTTTTGCCAAACTTTCATGACTATGACCGTGGCATAAAGCAACGGCAAGTGCATCAGCTGCATCGGCTTGTGGTGTACCCGCTAATTTAAGAATAGTTTTTACCATATGTTGAACTTGGCTTTTATCTGCGCCGCCAGTACCTACAACAGCTTGTTTAATTTGTCTGGCAGAATATTCTGCTATTGTTAGGCCTCTGTTAGTGGCCGCAACAATAACAGCGCCTCTGGCTTGCCCTAATTTTAATGCGGAGTCTGGATTTTTTGCCATAAAAACTTGTTCAATGGCAAACATTTCAGGTTTAAATTGTAGAATTATTTCAGAGACACCCGAAAAAATAGTTTGTAAGCGTGAGGCAAGATCATCACCTTGACTGAGTGCTTTAATACAGCCACTGCCAAGGTAGGTAAAAGTACGACCTTCTTTTTTGATAACCCCGTAGCCAGTGAAGCGTGACCCGGGATCGATACCTAAAATAATAGACATTTTCAGTGATAGCCTTTTTTGACCCTTCGACAAGCTCAGGGATAACGGTTATGCGCCCGTTTGTCCTGAGCGCGCAGCAGTCGAAGGGCGACAAGATTCCTTCGACAGGCTCAGGACAAACGGGGAGTAACTTTACATACTGAACTTCCGTTCCTCCTGAGCCTGTCGAAGAGTCGAAGAGTCGAAGAGTCGAAAGCTCTATGAGTATAGGGTCGAGGAGTCTTTATTCAGAACTTTTCTCTTCTTTAATTATCGCCACACCTAGCTCAGCTAACTGAGCCGTATTAGCATTACCTGGTGCATTAGTTAATGGGCAGGCTGCTGTATTCGTTTTCGGGAATGCCATAACTTCGCGAATAGAGCTAGCACCAGTCATTAACATTACTAAGCGATCCAGACCAAACGCTAAACCTGCGTGTGGCGGCGCACCGTATTGTAGGGCTTCAAGTAAGAAACCAAATTTTTCTTGTGCTTCTTCTTCACCAATACCTAAAATTCTAAACGCGGCAGACTGCATGTCTTGGTTATGAATACGTACAGAGCCACCACCAAGTTCACAGCCATTGAGAACCATGTCATAAGCATCTGACAAAGCACCTAATGGATTAGCTTCAAGTTGCTCTGGTGTTAAATTAGTTGGCGCAGTAAATGGATGATGAAGTGCATGCATGTGGCCATCAATTTCTTCAAACATTGGGAAATCAACAACCCATAATGGTTTCCAATCACCTTCAAGTAAATCTAAATCTTCACCTAACTTAAGACGAAGCGCACCAAGAGATTCAGTTACTACATTATAAGTATCTGCGCCAAAGAAAATAATATCACCTGTTTTAGCATTAGTACGTTCAAGTAACGCTTTTGCTGCTTCTGCTGATAAAAATTTCAAAATAGGTGATTGTAAGCCTTCAAGCCCTGTGGCTAAGGCTGCATCAATGTCGTTAACTTTCATCCATGGCATGCCTTTGGCGCCATAAATGCCAACAAATTTAGTCAGATCATCAATGCCTTTTCTTGAAAACTTAGCAGCTCCACCCGGTACACAAATAACAGAGACACGGCCATTTTCATCATTTGCAGGGCCAGAGAATACTTTAAACTCTACGTCTTTCAGTATATCAGCAACATCTACTAACTCTAACGGATTACGTAGGTCAGGTTTGTCAGAGCCAAAGCGTCGCATGGCTTCGCTAAATGGCATAGAAGGAAATTTGCCAAGATCAACATCAAGCATTTCTTTAAATAGCTCTCTAATCATGGTTTCACTTACTTCCATGACTTGTTCACTACTCATAAATGAGGTTTCAATATCTATTTGAGTAAATTCAGGTTGTCTGTCTGCACGTAAATCTTCATCACGAAAACATTTAACAATTTGATAATAACGTTCCATGCCCGACATCATTAGTAATTGTTTAAATAACTGTGGCGATTGCGGCAAAGCAAAGAACTTGCCTTTGTGTGTTCGACTTGGTACTAAATAATCACGAGCACCTTCTGGAGTTGCGGCAGTAAGCATAGGCGTTTCAATATCTAAAAATCCTAATGCTTCTAATGAACTACGTACTTTTGAAGTCACTTTAGCGCGAAAACGCATACGTTCAGTCATTTCAACACGGCGTAAATCAAGGTAGCGATATTTTAAACGCTGCTCTTCTGAATTCACTTGGTTTGAATCAAGCGGTAAAGGTGCTGATTTATTTAAAATAGTCAGTTCAAGACCTAGTATTTCAATGGCACCGGTTTTCATAGTTTTATTCACTTGGCCTTCAGGACGAGCGCGAACTATGCCTTTAAGCTGAACACAAAATTCATTACGTAACGTGTTGGCAGTCGCAAGTACTTCAGGAAGATCAGGATCATAAACAACTTGAACTAACCCTTCTCGATCACGTAAATCAAGAAATATAACCGCGCCTAAATCACGACGACGATTAACCCAGCCACAAAGAGTGACTTCTTGACCAATATGAGATTCGTTAACTTCACCACAATAAAGACTACGCATGTATTTTTTGCCTTGCTACTTTGATAATTAGAAATAGACGCTAACTTAATTTACTTTAGCTAGCGATAAATGCCGATATTATAAAGCAAAGATTAGTAAAGTCACCCCGTTAAAACGATAATACCAATTGAAGTAATGAATAGATCATTGAGCGAGAATTAAAAGGTAGAGGCAAGGAATTGATTGAAGATAATGGTTATTCCCTTGTCTCAAGAAATTACGCAGCATACATACCTTTTAAAATGCCCCTTAAAAGCTTGTCAGGAAAGTGATAACGCCACCAATTTATTTGATATAGAACGACTATATACGCACAAACTTTGCTTGTTCTAACTTCCCTGCCCTCCTCTGAATCGACTCATTCATTATTTCATTTGGTATGATAATAAAGGAGCAATAAAGAAATAATAATTTATAAATAAACCTTAACAACGTATCTCTAAAAGTGGTTAACGTTTATTTGTTTTTATATCTAGTCAATATCAGTTAAAATAAGTTCACTTAGCTAAACAATAACGTATAAATGATTAATTACCATGCACACTCCTGATACTGATTTAATTTACTCTAATCCCCAAGCCCAAGTAAACGATTTTGCTTTTGACGCCCAAGTAGTGGAAGTTTTCCCCGATATGATCAGTCGTTCAGTGCCGGGTTACGCGACTATTATTGACACCATCGGTCGACTTAGCCAACAATTTGTACAAGACAATACCACTGTTTATGATTTGGGTTGTTCATTAGGCGCTGCAACCTTAGCTATGCGTAAAGGAATTAACGCTAAGCAGTGTAAAATTATTTCTGTTGATAATTCATCAGCAATGGTTGAACGCTGTAAAATGCATATCAATGCTTTTAAAGGCACCACACCCGTTGATGTTGTTGAAGCAAAAATTCAGGATATCAATATTAAAAATGCGTCCATGGTGGTACTTAATTTTACCTTACAGTTTATCGATAAAACAGAGCGACAAGGTTTAATCAATAATATTGCAGCAGGGATTAATAAGGGTGGCTTGTTAGTTATTTCAGAAAAAATATCCCATGGTGATTCTGTTATTGATGAACGGCTAATCAATTTACATCATGATTTTAAACGTGCTAATGGTTATAGCGAATTAGAAGTTGCGCAAAAACGCACCGCACTAGAAAACGTGATGCGCACAGATTCCGTAGAGCAGCATATCAACCGTCTAAAAAGTGCGGGCTTTACTAATGTATCCCCCTGGTTTCAGTGCTTTAACTTTATCTCTTTTATTGCTATAAAATAAGTTCATCCTGAGCGTCTCCCTCCGCTCTTCCTTCAACAAGCCCAGGATGAACGGAAACACTCCGTTAGCCCTGAGCGCGAAGCAGTCGAAGGGAGCTATTGAAGGACGACAATTTTAAAACACACGAACAACAAAAATATGAATAACTCATGACACATTTTAATAAATTTTATCAAGAAATTGCCACAAACCGTTTAAGTCACTGGTTGAATACGCTGCCATCACAACTTGATTATTGGCATAAAAACGATCTTCATGGTGAATATAAACATTGGCAAAAAACATTAGATGCCCTGCCAACAACACAAACATCTTTTATTGATTTGGTTAATAGTGTGACTGTGGGATGTAAAGAAGACTTTAATGCTGGTGAGCATAAACGCTTAGAGAATTTATTAAAAAAATTCAAACCTTGGCGTAAAGGCCCTTATCATATTCATGGATTACACATAGACACTGAGTGGCGAAGTGATTATAAATGGGACAGATTATCCCCGCACATCAGCGATTTATCTGGTAGATATGTACTTGATATTGGTTGTGGCAGTGGCTATCACTTATGGCGCATGCGCGGTGCAGGAGCAAAATTTGTTGTCGGTATTGATCCAACCCAATTATTTTTGATGCAATTTAACGCTGTTCAACATTTTGTTAATGATAGCAAGGTCAATTTATTGCCGTTAGGTGTTGAACAATTACCAGAACTTAAAGCGTTTGATAGCGTATTTGCCATGGGTGTTTTATATCATCGTCGTTCACCCATTGATTTTATTTATCAATTAAAAGCACAATTAGTTAAAGGCGGTGAACTAATACTTGAAACGCTCATTGTTGATGGTGATGAAAATACTGTATTAGTTCCCGGTGAGCGATACGCTAAAATGCGTAATGTCTGGTTTTTACCTAGTGCTAAAGCCATGTGTGGGTGGTTAGAGCGCTGTGGCTTTACCAATATTCGCGTGGTTAACACCGATATTACGGCACTTGATGAACAAAGAAAAACGGACTGGATTGACACAGAGTCACTATCTGATTTTCTTGATCCCCTAGATAATAGCACAACAATTGAAGGTTACCCTGCTCCTCAACGAGCAATTTTTATCGCTACTAAACCCTAAATAAAAAATTTAAAGCAAGTATTTATCTAATACTTGCTTTTGTTTATCACTAGTTTTAATCCCCGCCGTACAAAATCTAAACTGAAATTCCCGATAATTCTTATTATATTATATCTTACGATCATTAGATAAATGATTTTAGCTCTATATTCATTTATAAAATAGCATGTTAAGGTAAATTTTGAACTAACATGTCCTCTGAAAAATAGCTTTGATAAAATTATAGGTTTGTAATCTAATGAACAAGATTTGGTTAGAACGACGGTTAAAAAAGGTATCAACAAGACAACAAGATCACCGAGATCCCTTTCAACGTGATCGGGCTCGAATATTACATTCAGCCGCCTTTAGACGTTTACAATCAAAAACCCAAGTAATGGGTAGTGGACAAAGTGACTTTTATCGAACTCGCTTAACTCATTCGCTTGAAGCAGCCCAAATTGGTTCAGGCATTACCGCGCAGCTTCGTTATAAATATCCAACACTTTGCCAACTTTTATTTCCAGCTACAGACAGTTTAATTGAAGCTATTTGTTTAGCACATGATATTGGCCACCCCCCTTTCGGTCACGGCGGTGAAGTTGCTTTACATTATATGATGCGTGATCACGGAGGTTTTGAAGGTAATGGGCAAACCTTTAGAATTGTTGCTCGTCTTGAACCTTTTAGTAAACACCACGGTATGAATTTAACCCGAAGAACGTTACTCGGTTTACTGAAGTATCCAAAAGTATTAGATCAGCTAAATAAACCAAGACGAAATAGTGCTATTGATAATTTCAGACAACTCAAAGCCAGTGAGTGGCATCCACCCAAAGGCTTATATAGCGATGACAGCGAGATAATTGATTGGTTATTATCCTCTTTATCAGTAACTGACCGTAACCTTTTTCAACAGATAAATATTATGGTAAATAGTCATCATAGAACAAGGTTTAAGTCACTTGATTGTTCAATAATGGAACTAGCTGATGATATTGCTTATGGCATACACGATCTTGAAGATGCCATTGTTACGGGTATAGTCAATCAACATGATTTTGAATCACACGTGATCAATAAGCTAACGTCATTAGATGATCCATGGCTTGAGCAATACGCTCAAACGTTAACGGCTAAACTATTTAGTGAGGAACATTACTTACAAAAAGATGCTATTGGCGGTTTAGTTAATTACCTCATTACCGCTATTGAGTTAACTGATTTGAATGAACTATATGAGGATGTAAATTTTGAAGAAGAATTACTTAGATACAACGCAACTTTGCCAACAATCACTATGCAAGCATTACAAATTTTTAAAGACTTCGTTTATAACTTTGTTATTAAACAAACCAATATTCAGCGACTTGAATATAGGGGGCAACAAATAGTGATGGAACTATTTGAGGCGCTTTCCTCTGATCCTTTGAGATTACTACCCAGTAATAGCGCTAAGCGCTGGCAACATGCCGTAGATAATGATATAAATTTCCATAGAGTAATTGCCGACTATGTTGCCGGTATGACCGATGAATATGCGAGTCGTTTGCATCAAACATTATTTGTTGCTAAGGCTTCTGGCTCATATCAATTAAGTTTAAAGGATTAATTTATAAACTAAAATTTAAAGCTTCATCTTTACCTCAATCATCAGGTGTTACATAAAATATATTATTCACTGTAAATGAGACATTAAAATTATCATTTATTTTATAATCCACATTTACATCAATAAGCACCGAAGCTTCAACCGTACTGGTCGGTTTAAAAGATCCAGTAGGTGATAAGAATTCTTGTAAACCTATGTGATCATTACCAAAATAAACAACATCTGGTTCTCCAAAATAATTAACGCGCAATATGTAGTTAATTAATGATTAAAAAGCAACTGGGTATTGCTTTAGTACATCGTTAATTTCAATCATTAATTCTTTTGATAATTCACTGTTAAAAGCGGCTATGTTTTCTTCTAACTGTTCCATTGTTGTTGCACCAATGATAGTTGACGTAACACCTTTGACTTGATCACACCAAGCCAGTGCCAATTGTGCTGGTGTTATATTAAAAGTCTTTGCCAAATCAACATAGGCTTGGGCTGCTGCATTGCTATTTTTTGTGTCTCTAAAAAGCCCGTTTCTTTGCATAAGAGTCCATCGACTTCCCTCTGGACGAGCACCATTAAGATATTTTCCTGTCAGTATTCCTGTTGCTAAAGGAGACCAAGGTAAGTAAGCAATGTTTTCACGTACGCAGTTTTCAATTAAATAAGGCCAATCTTTTGTATGTAATAAACTAAATTCGTTTTGAATAGAAACCATACGTGGCAAATCATATTTATCACTAAAACGTAAATATTGATTAATTCCCCAAGGTGTATCATCTGAAAGCCCGCAATTGCGAATTTTTCCAGCTTTAACGCTGACAGCTAGCCCTTGCAATATATCTAACATTTGCTCAGTTTCTTCAGCGGTGTCTTCATTGAGAAAACCTTCACTATTTGGCCAATGGTTACCAAAATGTGGTGATTTACGATTAGGCCAATGTAATTGATATAAATCAATATAATCAGTTTGTAAGCGCATTAACGAGGCATCAATTGCATCAATAACAGTTTTTCCTGAAAGATTACTACCATCACGTATGTATGAAAAACCCGGTCCAGCTATTTTGGATGCAAGCACGATATCTTTTCGTTTAGAAGTATTAGCCGCTAACCAGTTACCAATTATAGCTTCTGTTTGACCGTAAGTTTTTTCTGATGGTGGCACAGCATACATTTCAGCGGTATCAATAAAATTAACGCCCTGTGCTAAAGCATAGTCAATTTGAGCATTTGCATCTTGTTGATTATTTTGTAATCCCCAAGTCATACTGCCTAAACAAACTCGAGAAACATTTAAAGAACTACTGCCTAAAGGAACATACTTCATACTATTTAATTACCATGGAAATAACTGTGAATAGAGACTACCAAAAGAATTACCCCTTTCACATAGAGATTTAACTTTTAATAACAACCTTTGGACAATTTTACTCGGGGTTAACGTCTACAGAAATGACTGTTAACAATGCGCGTTGACCAATAGCAACATTAGAATTAGGAAAAATAATAGCCTCGCCTGTCTGTTGAGTTTTAATTTCTTGTTCATCATCTTGTGGGATAACAGTACCAATAGCAAAATCAGTGAAATTTTCAACATCGTCGCTAAAGTTCAATGTAAAATAATGACAGTGACGGTCAATAACTTGGTTTATCTCAAACAAGATAAAATCTTCTTTTTTATCTTTAATTAAAGCTAACGGTTGTCCTGATATTAAAGCGGTTAAGCTGCCTATCACACCCGAAAAATTTACCATGTAATTTTCACCAAAAGGCTTTACTTTACCTAATTCGACAGTAAAAGCATGTGCACTAAATTCATTTGACGAAAAATAGCTAAACATTGTAGTTGGCGCATTAGAAAATAAAATAGTATTGATGCCACAAGCAAGCATAAATTGTAATTGTTCTTTTACCCAAGGTTTATTATGTCTGAATGGTTAAACAGCAAACTTATCATTTTTTGAGCCACGAATGAGGTTTGTAAATCATAAAAAAACCGCTCTCCCTGCCCTTGATTAAAAAATTAGTAACCGTTTTTTCTAACAACAAAGCACGATGACGCTCATTATTTATTAACCCCGCGCCTTTTCCTTTGTCTTTTGAATGACCACTAGAGAATAAACGATTTAAATTTTCTTCAACAAAACGTTGCGGCATATTAATAGAAGCGGGATTACCAAATAAAAAAACGTTCTATGTTCAAGGTGTAACTCATCTAAAATCAATTACTTAATTAGCGTATTACAGATTTCAATAGGAGCTATCTCATTACCATGAACCGCGCTAGATAAAACGATATTTTTACTTGAGGTATGGTTCAATGGTTCAATGGTTCA
>DPHE01000048.1:2776-21259 GCA_003521815.1 Colwellia sp. | reverse complement strand
TGGTTCAATGGTTCAATGGTTCAAACATTATAATACCCATATCAAGTACAGACACTTTAGTTTTTGCCATCTTTTTTGTGCAATAAACTTCAAAGTGAAACGCAGTCATAGAGTATTCATAACTGCGGGTTAACCGCAAAAAGTCACCTGACTTTTCAAGTTGAGCTTGTAACTGTGGCGTGGATAGTTGCGCTTGTGGATAGTCCATAGCTAACCTTTATTATTTTTCTTCGTGTTTTACCTTCGTACTTTTTTCGCACGCGCAACTTAAGACTCTTCGATTAGTTGTATTTACTCCACGATTACAATCCCGACGCTTTAAACGCTACACTCACAATGTCTTGCGCTTCTTTTATTATCATTTGTAAATGTTTTTCATCTATAAAGCTTTCAGCGTAAATTTTATAAATTTCTTCCGTACCTGATGGACGAGCAGCAAACCAACCATTATCAGTGACAACTTTAATACCACCAATCGAGGCATTATTTCCCGGTGCGTGAGAAAGTATTTGTACTATTTTTTCGCCTGCTAACATTTCAGCAGTAACATCAGTACTTGAAAGAGCCATTAGTATTTTTTTCTGTTCAAATGATGCAACCGCTTCAACACGACCATAACAGGGCGAGCCTAGTTCACTAACCAAATCAAGGTAATGCTGATGTGGATCTTTACCCGTAACAGCTAATATTTCAGCCGCCAATAACGCCAAAATGAAACCGTCTTTGTCGGTCGTCCAAGTACTACCATCACGGGCTAAAAATGAAGCACCAGCACTTTCTTCTCCGCCAAAAGCGCAACTTGAATCACCTAGGCCATCAACAAACCATTTAAAGCCTACTGGCACTTCTGACAAGGGTCTATTAATCTTTTTTGCTACGCGATCAATGAGTGAACTAGAAACGAGTGTTTTACCTATGTTACTCTTTTCAGGCCAGCCTCTATGTGTCATCAAGTAGTTAATTGCAACGGCTAAATAATGATTAGGATTCATTAAGCCGCCACTTTTAGTCACAATACCGTGTCTATCGAAGTCAGGATCATTACCAATACTAATATCGAAATCTTCCTTCATCGCTATCAGGCCAGCCATAGCATAGGGAGATGAACAATCCATACGAATTTTACCGTCTTTATCAAGCGGCATAAAAGCAAAACTGGCATCCACAATCGGGTTCACAATAAAAAGATTAATCCCATATTTATGGGCAATAACTGGCCAATAAGCAATACCTGAGCCACCGAGGGGATCCACACCTATGCTTACACCAGATTTCGCTATCGCTTCCATGTCAATAACTTGTTCAAGTTGACTAACATAATGTTCAATAAAATCTTGTTGTGTTAATAACTCAGATTCTAGTGCTTGCATATAGTTAAGCTGCTTAACATCGACTAAGCTTGCTTTAATAAGTTCATTTGCTCTTTGCTCTATTTGCTTGGTGATGTCTCCTTCTGCAGGACCACCATGTGGCGTATTATACTTAATACCACCGTCACTTGGCGGATTATGTGAAGGCGTGATAATAATGCCATCAGCAATTGAGCTTTCATCGTGTGTTTTATTATGTGAGATTATAAGACGTGAAATCACGGGAGTCGGTGTAAAGCCAGAATTTATATGAGTTGGTGATAAAACATCATCTTGAATAACAACCTGCACACCATTGGCGATCAAAACTGAAATTGCACTGGCAAAAGCAGGCTCAGATAACGCATGAGTATCTTTACCTAAAAAAAGGGGGCCTGTTATTTTTTGAGCGACGCGGTACTCTGCAATAGCCTGACAAATAGCAATAATATGGTACTCATTAAAGCTAATTTTAGTTGCTGAACCTCGGTGGCCAGAGGTACCAAAACTTACTTGTTGAGCGGTAATATCTACATCGGGTATCTTAAGATAATAATCACTAACTAATTGACCAATATTAATTCTATCTTCTGGACGAACTGGCTTACCAGCATGTGGATGAACAGACATGTTTTTCCTTTTTATTACTTATTTATCTAATGACTACTTAGAAGCTGATTCTACAGTAACTCACGAATTTTTATAACATCACGTTCCTCATAACCTAACAACGTTGCTGCCTCTGTTAACATCATTTTTTTACGCGTAGTATTTGAGTTAGTAATAACCCAAAATGGACTTTGAGGTACTTGTTTTGGTTTAGTACTACTTCCGCTTGCCGTCAATACCTCTTCACTTAAAGCAAAATATAAACGCTTGGTTTTTCTAGCACTTACTTTAGGCGCTATATTAGTCACTATATTAAATGTCTTTGGGTGGGCTCGATATAAAGCGGCAAGAATTAATAAAAATCGGCCTACTGCACCGCGCTGCATGGCAAGCTCTTCTTTATTAATGAAATTAAAAACGCTTTCGGTACTAGCAATCTTATCTACTTCGCTAAGTTCACTTTCAATGAGACTAGCATCAACTACAGGAGTATCCTGGGCTAACTCATCTTCTTTAGTATTATTATCTTTAATTTCTGTTACTACAGTAGATTCTAAAGTGGACTGATGATTAGTGTCTCCTATCGGGAGTAAACGACGCAAAATACTTGAAGCGCTCTCACCAATAGATTGTGTATTAGAAACAATATACAGATAAAGTTCATCGTCTATTTCAATATTTTTCATTTATCACTAACTTCTATAAATTTTTAATTGCTGCGAGATTATACCCAAATTCAAGGTTATTTCATGATAAAATTGCCATAAGTTAAAAATAAATGAATAAATAAAATGACAAATATAAGCCAATCAACACAATCACATGCTGAACAACTAAATTATCAACAACTAGGGAAAGGTAAGCATATAGTGCTAATTCATGGTTTGTTTGGTAGCTTAGAAAATTTAAATATGGTTGCCAAAAATCTCAGCCAACATTATTGCGTTACTAGTATTGATGTCAGAAACCATGGTAATTCTTTTCACCAACAAGATATGGACTATCAAGTTCTTGCACAAGACGTCATTGATTTATTAGATGACTTATCTATTGAACACTGCCATATCTTAGGTCATTCAATGGGCGGGAAAATTGCGATGAAAATTGCACTTTCATTTCCAGAACGTATTGATAAATTAATTGTTGCTGATATTGCCCCCGTTAAATACCCAGCCCATCATTTAACCATTATTGAAGGCTTGCAAGCAATTGAGCTAACAAAAGTGTTTAAACGAACGGATGCAGATGTTCAATTAGCAAAATATGTAACTGACCCTAGCGTAAGGCCATTTCTACTAAGAAATTTGGCCCTAAATGAACAAAGAGTATTTCAATTCAAATGTAACCTAGATTACATTGAACAAGGTTACCAACAAATAATGCAAAGTATTAGTGATCAAACTAATCAACAATTTCACGGTGATACTTTGTTTATTAAAGGCGGTAATTCAGATTACATATTACCAGAACATCAGAATGCTATCTCACAGCTATTTCCTAAAGCTAAAGCGAAAATAATTCAAGGTGCGGGCCATTGGTTACATGCTGAAAAAACAGTTGCCTTTAATAAAATAGTGATCCATTTTTTAAATAGCTAAACTCACAATAATTAGCTAATTTTTTATCAAAGAAATGTTGCGCCTTTGATGAATAACAACAAATTAACTTGGTAAATCAGTTAGAGTTTTAACACTTAATTACAATTTAAGTGTTCTGAAAGTAAATGTGTTTAATGTCATTACATGCTACACTGTTGCCAATTTTTTGGCTTACATCACTTGATGTATTTTTCATAGTGAAATAACACGCATGCTAGCTGAACATTTAGAACTGATTGAGGCGATAGGCCTTAACTTATTTTTTCTTTTCATTTTTGGTTTTATTGGTTTATCCATTCACGATGTGATGAATAAAAATGATGTGCCTAAAATGGGTAGGGTAATCGTTTATTGCGTCCTTTTTTTGGGCTGTTTAGGTTTTATTGCAAAGGGCATAATTCAATTTGTCTGGGAAAGTATGGGTGTAGGGTAATGGCCAAAGAGTTAACTGATTTAACTACTATTGATCTATTTAGTGATGATAAGCGTCCTGGACGCCCCAAAACAAATCCACATCCACGCAATATACAGATAAAGCTAAATAAACGTAAACAAGTCAAACGAGATAAAACTAAAGGTTTAAAGCGGGTTGAATTTAAAATACACCATAGCTTATTTGAACAGTTAGAAATACTGGCTAAAAATAACAACATTAGCCGCAGTAAATTAATTGAATCGCTATTGGTTGAATCTTTAGCAAATAAAGCAAATTTAATTGAAGTCTAAAAGGTAAATATTCATGGCAATCGTAGGTTTATTTTTCGGCAGTGATACAGGTAACACCGAAGCAATTAGTAAAATGATCCAGAAAAAGCTAGGTAAAAAAATGATCGATGTTAAAGACATCGCTAAAAGTACAAAAGAAGAAATTTCACAGTTTGATATGCTCATTTTAGGCATACCTACTTGGTACTATGGTGAAAACCAGTGTGATTGGGATGACTTTCTTCCTGACCTTGAAGAAATCGACTTTACTGACAAGTTAGTCGCAATTTTTGGTTTAGGTGACCAAGAAGATTACGCAGAGTACTTTTGCGATGCCATGGAGCCATTACGTGATATTGTTGAAAGTAAAGGTGCTATTGTTGTGGGTAACTGGCCTACTGAGGGCTATGAATTTGAAGCATCAAAAGCATTAATTGATGAAAATACTTTTATTGGTTTATGCATTGATGAAGACAGACAGCCTGAATTAACTAATGGACGTGTTAGTGAATGGGTTAAGCAACTCAATGATGAAATGTGCTTAGCCGACCTTGCTTAGTCCTTATATTATATAAGGATTAAATAACTGCTATTTGTAGCAAGAAAGCTCAACAAATGAGCTTTCTTGCTATTTAAAACTAAAAAATATTAATAAATACAACTAAGACTTTATCCTTAGTCAATAACCTCATATACTTTTGAGTATTATCACCTTTAGAGAATTTATTTTCATGGCAGAACAAAATGAAGAACTTAAAAGAGCCGGATTAAAAATCACTTTACCACGCATTAAAATCTTAGCTATTCTTCAAAAGCCAAATAACCAGCATATTAGCGCAGAAGATGTGTATAAATTATTGTTAGAGCAACACGAAGAAATCGGCTTAGCAACGGTTTATCGCGTATTAAACCAGTTTGATGATGCCGGTATTGTAACCCGCCATCATTTTGAAGGTGGTAAATCAGTCTTTGAACTTGCCCATAAAAAACATCATGACCATTTAGTGTGTTTAAAATGTGGTAACGTGGTTGAATTTGAAGATGATGTTATTGAACAAAGGCAGTCTGACATTGCTAAATCTCATAAAATCACTCTAACAAACCACAGTCTTTATTTATATGGTGAGTGTGAAGATAAAATCGCTTGTGAAGAATATCGGATAACACATTTATAACCTTAATAAACCGTGTCATTTTTACTGCTTGTTAAGCTGATGTGACACAGGTATGATTTATTAAAAAATGCAAGATATCCTCCCTTAAATCTAAACAAGAATATTTTAAAACGATATTTTTTATGTATTTAGGAAAAAGTTGAGTCGCTTCGAAACTAAATTCTTAAGGAATATAACATGAGTCTAGCGTTAAAATTTATTCCACCGGTACAGATTATTATTAGTATAATTTTAATGTTAGGTTTAGCGTATTATCTCCCTCAATACCGTTTTTCTTTGGCGCTCAGCTTCCCTCTAATTATATTGTTGATAGTCTTAGCTGGCCTTCTTGGTTCATTGGCTTTAATTAATTTTCGTAAGCACAAAACAACTTATCATCCCCGCACCCCTGAAAAACCAGTACCATAGTAGATTCGGGGATTTACGCCTATTCACGTAACCCTATGTATTTAGCATTAGTTATAATTTTATTCGCTTTAGCGCTTTACTTTAAAAACGTTACTTGCTTCGGCGTTATTCCGCTATTCATAGGGTATATTACTCAATATCAAATAAAGCCTGAAGAAGTGATGCTTAATAAACTTTTCCCGACGGATTACCAAGTCTACAGACAAAGAGTACGGCGTTGGTTATAAATAAAATATACTTATCACAAAAGCCGTATGATATTGCAAAAACACAATCAAAAGTAAGTTAATCGTTAGAATAGAACGGCTAGTATTAAAAGATCATATCTATCATAATCTACCCTTTTTAAAAAACTGACAACGTTTTTTCGTTATGCTTTTTTCAAATAAGTCGCGACTAAAACGATACGCGTTCCGTTTACTTTGCCTTCAATATGTTCTGGATTATCGGTTAATGAAATACCACGCACCATGGTACCTTGCTTGGCCGTAAAATTAGCGCCTTTAACTTTTAAATCTTTGATCAAAGTAACATTATCACCATCTTGTAGATCTGCTCCATTGCTGTCTCTAGTTGGGCCTTCAGTTCGTTCAGCGGCGATTCCCTGCTCCGCCCAAGTTCTTACTTCATCTTCTAGGTAAATCATTTCAAGTGCGTCTTGTGCCCAACTCTCCGTTGAAAGTTTATGCAACATACGATATGAAATTACTTGTACCGCAGGTTCTTGATTCCACATACTATCAGTTAAACAACGCCAATGATTTACATCTAACGCTTTAGTCGCTTCAATTTGAGATTGACAGTTTTGGCAAATATACACACATTGTTGTGCACTTAAGTCACTTGTTGGCGGTACAGGAAATACGGATAAGCTATCTGTTACGGCACAAAGTTCACAGCTGTTGTTACTTCGTTGTTGCAATGCTTGTTCGGTTGCCATGGTTATTCCTAATAAAAAAACACACAATATTGTAATAACATAATTATAACATGCTATTTATCCTCAATAAATGCCCTATAATCGTTAATAACAGCAATTAAAATCATGAATCGTTCAACTTTGTAATGGTTTAATGAAACTGGAAGGATTTATAGCTTAAGATAAGTAAAACCCTAAAGGTATTTAAATGACCAGAAAAACCAAAGTTAGTTTCAGTGCTAATCAAAAGCTAGAGTATGCAAAATTAATGGTAGAATAAAACTATACCAACAAAAAAACCCAAGAGATTTCAGGTGCTTGTGCATGAGCTATTGCTCGCTGGAAAAGGCAGTACTTGGCTGAATTATCCTGTCATACTCCTCAAAATGCTAATGTGATCACCGTTGACCAACAACGGATTCAATTATTAAAAAAGCAATTAAAACAAGCGCAAAGGGATAATGAAATATTAAAAAAAGCTGCGGCTTTCTTCATACGCGACAAGCCAAATTTGAATTGATCAAAGATATAAAGAAAGCAGAGCCTCAATTTAAAATGAATGAATTGTGTCGAGTCTTAGATGTTAGCTTGAGCAGTTATTATTACCTTCCGGTAAAGGCTAGTGTAGCGACAACAAACGTTGTGACCTTAATTAATAATATCTCAATTGATTCTGGCAATACCTATGGTAAACGCCATATTCAGCAGAGTTAATTGAACTTGATCATGAGATAGGCGTGCATAAAACGCGTACTTTTATGAAGAAACTGAATACGCGTAAATTAATGTTTCACTCAGATCAAGGCGTTCAATACTCAGCCAAAATATTTAGAGATAAATTAGCATTGCTCAATATTACGCAAAGCATGAGTTGTCGAGGAAACTGTTGGGATAATGCCGTAATAGATCGGTTCTTTAGAAGCTTGAAGACAGAAAGACTGAATCATATAACTTTTATAAATCACCCTTCAGTTGTTGATGAAGTTGAAAATTATATCAGGTTCTATAATTACAAGCGCCGTCATTCAATTATTGTGTATATGACGCCGCATCAAAGATATAATAAATTCAAAAACGTGGCTTAAGATCTTTCCAATTTTAGTTGACCATTACACCATTAGCCTGCGATTTATTTGGTATCAATAAAGATATTGCGATGCAGGTTGTTCCTATTGGATTTATTATTGGGGTAATACAAGATTAAGCCGCGGTTTCCCATCATTTATTAAAATAAGTGTGAACAATTTTCGTCACTAGCTACCAGAAATTAATTATCCAAAGTAACAGTCATACTTGGATCATTTTTATGTGGTACAAAGGCTTGACAAACAAAGTAGCCCATTGCGGCAACTAATACACCATCATAATAAAGAAAAGATATTCGTTTACGTTGCCATGGCGGAATATTCAGTTCTTGTAATACTTTTTTTAAGCTACGTGAATGATTACGATAATCAGGTAAACAAGTAGGGTTACTATGACCAAAACTCAACGTTACTTTTTGTGCTTTACTGGGTAAAGCTATTCGCTGACCTGACTTTGATAGCTCAAATGACTGACGACTATTTGAAAAAGTAAGTTTACCTAATCCATCGGGTAATTCGATTACCTTGGCTATCGCAACACTTTCTTTTTCATAGCAACAGATATGTGTTTGCCAATCACTTACATCAATAAAGTCAGCGGTTAAATACAAAGCCTTTTTATAACGACGCAAGTAGTTATTAGCGACTTTAACGGCAGGGTTTTTATCCTCGTTGGCGAACAACTGTTGATAAACTTGCGCGAGTTGTTTCGTGCTTGGCATTAAATAATTATGTTGGCATAAAAAGTACCGTATTAAATTATTAAAGCGCGCTGTTGAAAGCTTACTTAGTTCACTCACAGACAAACACAGTTCACTTAACTGACTACTCACTAAGTCTTGTTCGGCTAACTCGTTTAATAATAGCTGCCCTTCTAAACAATGACTGCTACTGCGGTTAATGGTTTGAGCAATACTAGGCCAACGCTCATTGAGTAAAGGCATAATTTTTTGGCGGATAAAGTTGCGATCGAAATGGGTATCGCTGTTCGATTCATCCTCTACCCAATCAAGTTGATTTTGTTTCGCATAATATACTATTTCAGCGCGTGAAATATTAAGTAGTGGGCGAACAAGTATATCTTTGTCTTGTTTAGTTTCAGGTACCATTGCCGATAAACCTTTTAAACCCGAACCTCTTTTAAGCGCAAGTAAAAAAGTTTCGGCCTGATCATCTCGATGATGACCAGTAAAAATTAAAGATTGTTCGTCATAAATGGATTGTAGGGCTTGATACCTTGCCTCTCTGGCTAAAGCTTCTAATGATTGCTGAGGTTGTGTTTGAATGTTAACTTGGCATGCGATAAAGGGTAAATTGAGCTTTTGACATGATTGTTCTGCAAAATTCAACCACTTAGTCGCATTTGCACTTAAGCCGTGATTAACATGACAGACCGTAATAATATTGGGGAGTTTTTTTTCATGCTTTAGCTTAGCTAAAGCATGCAATAAGACTTGTGAGTCAACACCACCACTATAAGCAATAACCAGTGGTGTTTTAGGATATTTACTAATAGCGCTATAAAGCGCCAACTCAATAAGGTGCATAATAAATTAAATTTTCAAGAAACGAGCTACGTAATAATGGTAGCTAGAATGGCTATTCGAAACTAGTAAACTCGTGACTCGCCACTTAAAAAGTTAACAGTAACCAAATGACATTAATTTATCGTAGCGTTTATCAATTAATTCTTCTTTAGTTAACTTTTCTAATTCAGCTAAATCAACTTTCAATGCTTCTTTAAGCATTGCTGCCATTTGATCCATATCGCGATGCGCGCCACCTAAAGGCTCTTCAACAATACTATCAATTAGTGCTAATTCTTTAATACGCGTTGCAGTAACACCCATGGCTTCTGCTGCTGTTGCTGCTTTTTCTGCTGTTTTCCATAAAATTGAGGCACAACCTTCTGGAGAAATTACCGAGTAGGTAGCATATTGCAACATATTGACTTTATCGCCAACACCAATCGCTAAAGCCCCGCCTGAGCCCCCTTCACCAATAACAGTACAGATGATAGGAACTGATAAACGTGCCATAACCTTTAAGTTACGCGCAATAGCTTCACTTTGACCACGCTCTTCAGCGCCAATCCCAGGATAGGCACCAGGGGTATCAATAAAGGTGATAATTGGCATATTAAAACGTTCAGCCATTTCCATTAAACGTAAAGCTTTACGGTAGCCTTCAGGGCGAGGCATACCAAAATTACGTTTTACTTTTTCTGTGGTTGAGCGACCTTTCTGATGGCCAATAATCATTACTGGTTTGCCATCTAAACGTGCTGTACCACCGACAATGGCATTATCATCAGCATAGGAACGATCACCGGCTAATTCATCAAACTCAGTAAAAATACGCGGCAAGTAATCAAGCGTATAAGGGCGTTGAGGATGACGAGCTACGCGCGCTGTTTGCCATGGGTCTAAATTAGCGAATATTTTTTTCGTTTGTTCTTTATTTTTTTCACGTAATTGTGCTATTTGATCTTCTAAATCAAGATCGAGCTCTTGACCGTTGTTTACCAACTTAAGCTCTTCAATTTTTGCATTAAGTTCTGCAATAGGTTGTTCAAAATCTAAAAAATTTAATGACATATATTTCTCTGTACCTAAAAAGTGTACCAAAATTTGTACTTATTGTGCTTTAGTTATTAGTACAAACGCTAATAACAGTTAATTGGTTATAATACTAAGTAGTTTTATAACTACTTAAATTGTAAGGTGACGCTTTCTTCACCTAATAATTCTTTTAAATCATATAATAACACATCTGCTGGTGATACTCGCCATTGTACGCCAAGTTCTAACATGCCGCGAGCTTCTTCTCGCTGATAATACACCCTGACAGGACAAGTCCCCTCTTTATGGGGGGTTAAAGCATTCGTAAATTGCGCTATAAAATCATTACTAATCGTTGCCCTATTAATTTGGATATCTAAGGAGGTAACGTAGTTTTCTCTTGCATCGGTGATAGTCATGATATCACGGCCAGTCATTGTATTACCTCCAGAGTAATCATCAAAGCTGACCTGTCCACTACAGACTAAAATTGCATCAATTTCAAGTAATTCCGCAAAATTATCATAATCATCAGGAAATAAACGAACATCCATGCGAGCACTTTTGTCATCAAGCGTGACTAATGCCCAACGGCGACCTCGCTTATTTACTAATACACGTACGCCAATAACCAACCCAACAGCAACCGCTTGTCTGTCTCTAGCTGTTGGTTGCATATTCACTAAGCGATTAGTAGCGTATTTTTTAATTTCACTTAAATAGCGATTAATAGGGTGACCAGTTAAATATAAACCTAAGGTTTCTTTTTCACCATCAAGCCAAACTTCTTCCGGCCACTTTTTAACCTTTTTAAAGCTTTGGCGAGAATCCGTTTGTTCATCATTGATCAAACCAAATAAATCATTTTGCCCAATTGCTTCGGCTTTAGCATGTTGATCTGCAGCCTTGATAGCCTCTGGAAGAGTTTCAAATAAAGCAGCCCGATGTGGTAAATCTTTACCTTCAGCCGTTAATTTATACGTTGGCCCCAATGCATCCAATGCGCCAGACTTTATCAACTTTTCCAATATCCGTTTATTGGTTTTCTTCAAATCTAAACGGGCACATAAATCAAATAAGTCAGTAAAAGGACCACCCGTTTTACGCGCTGTAATAATCGCTTCTATTGGCCCTTCGCCAACCCCTTTTACCGCACCAATACCATAAACAATTTGATTATCATCGTTGACAGTAAATTTATATTGGCCAGCATTAACATCAGGTGGCAGTAAATCAATCCCCATATTTTCACATTCATCAACCAAAATAACTACTTTTTCAGTGTTATCCATATCTGCTGACATAACCGCTGCCATAAAAGGCGCAGGAAAATGCGTTTTCATCCACAAGGTTTGATAAGACACTAACGCATAAGCGGCAGAGTGAGATTTGTTAAAACCATAACCAGCGAATTTTTCTACTAAGTCAAATATTTTCATCGCTAGTTCGCCATCTACACCACGATCTCTTGCACCTTGTTCAAAACCTGCCCGCTGTTTAGCCATTTCTTCAGGTTTTTTCTTACCCATAGCACGACGTAACATATCCGCGCCACCAAGCGAGTATCCAGCAAGCACTTGGGCAATTTGCATCACTTGCTCTTGATACAAGATGATGCCGTAAGTTGGCTCTAATACGGGTTTTAAATCAATATGCTGCCAAGTTTCATCTGGATAACTAACTTCTTCGCGGCCATGCTTACGTTCGATAAAGTTATCAACCATACCTGATTGTAGTGGCCCGGGGCGAAACAATGCCACCAATGCGATAATATCTTCAAAGCAATCTGGCTTGAGTTTATCAATTAATGATTTCATGCCACTAGATTCTAACTGAAATACCGCCGTGGTTTTAGAGGCAAGCAATAACGTAAAGCTCGCTTTATCTTCAAGATCAATAGTAGTGATATCAATAGGCTCTTTGCCCGCTTTACGTTGTTGTACATCAGCCATTTCAATGGCCCATTGTAAAATAGTTAGGGTTCTTAATCCTAAGAAATCAAATTTAACTAGCCCTGCGTCTTCAACATCGTTTTTATCGAACTGAGTGACTGGATTTTTACCTTCATTATCACAATAAAGTGGCGCAAAGTCGGTGATAGTCGTCGGTGAAATAACCACACCACCCGCATGCTTACCTGCATTTCGAGTCGTGCCTTCGAGAATACGGCACATATCAATAAGGTCTTTAACTTCAGTGTCTTGTGCGTATAATTCAGGTAGCTTCGGTTCTTCTTCAAAGGCCTTTGCTAAAGTCATACCGGGTGTTGTCGGAATGAGTTTTGAAATCCGGTCAACAAAACCATAAGGATTTCCAAGTACTCGACCCACATCGCGAATTACCGCTTTTGCCGCCATGGTGCCAAAAGTAATGATTTGTGAAACGGCATCACGACCATAAAGTTCAGCCACGTGATCAATAACTTCATCCCGTCTATCCATACAGAAATCGATATCAAAATCTGGCATAGATACCCGCTCAGGGTTCAAGAAACGTTCGAAGAGTAGATCGTACTCAAGTGGATCAAGGTCGGTAATATCTAACGCATAGGCAACTAAAGAGCCCGCACCTGAACCACGACCAGGACCTACAGGTATATTGTTATCTTTACTCCACTGAATGAACTCCATTACAATCAAAAAATAACCGGGAAAACCCATGTTATTAACAACTTCTAGTTCTATTTTAAGTCGTTCATCGTAAGGTTTACGTATTTCAGCAAAATCTTCCGCCTCTCTATCAAATAATTTAGTTAAGCGCCTTTCTAAACCTTCCTCAGAAACTTTGATGAAAAAATCATTAATATCCAACCCTTCCGTCGGAAAATCAGGCAATACATATTCGCCAAGGCGTACAGTAACATTACAACGTTTGGCAATTTCGACTGTATTGGCTAATGCTTCAGGTATATCACTAAATAACTCACACATTTCCTCCTGTGAACGCAAATACTGCTGTGTGCTATAACGTTTAGGGCGACGCTTATCATCAAGCGTATAACCATCATGAATAGCAACACGAACTTCATGCGCATCGAAATTATCTGGAGATAAAAACATCACCTCATTAGTAGCAACAACAGGTAAATTGTGTTCTGTAGCAAAATTAACGGCAAGATGTAGATAGTTTTCTTCGTCATTTCGTCCTGTCCGGATTAACTCAACATAAAAGCAATTATCAAAATGGCATTGGTAAAAATTGAGCATTTGTAGCGTAAGTTCATTATTGCCCTTCAATAAAGCTTTACCTATATCACCTTCTCGCGCACCTGAAAGTATAATCAAACCTTCTTTAAATTCAATTAACCATTCTTTGTCAATAACCGCTTTATCTTGTAGGTGTCCACGCATGTAGGCTTTTGAGATAAGCTCTGTTAAGTTTTTATAGCCCTTATTATTGGTGGTTAAAATGACTAAGCGAGACAATTCATCACCTAATTCATCACTTCGTACCCAAAAATCACAACCGATAATAGGCTTTACGCCCGCACTGTGAGCCGCATGGTAATATTTTACCAAACCACAAAGATTAGTTTGATCGGTTAGTGCTAAGGCAGGCATATTTAATTCTGTCGCACGCGCTATAATAGGTTTGACTTTGTTTAAGCCATCACACATTGAATAATCACTATGTACGCGTAAATGAATAAAACGAGGCTCGTGGTTTTGCTCTGTTAATGTGATTTCAGGCACGACTTCTTCATTCATTTTATAAGGCCTAATACTCTTGCAACGGGTTTGAAGCTTTGGCGATAACAATCAAGTACTCCTAGCTCAATTATTTTTTCTAAATGCACTTTAGTTGGATAGCCTTTATGCTTAGCAAAACCATATTCAGGATATAATTTATCAAGAGCAATCATTTCTGCATCTCTAGTAACTTTTGCTACTATTGATGCCGCACTAATTTCAACAACACGATCATCACCTTTGACAACCGCTTGGCTGTTAATACTGCCATTTTCATTAGCAAAAGAAGGCGTACGATTACCATCAACTAACACATAATCAGGTGACACAGATAACCCCTGCACAGCACGTTGCATAGCTAACATAGTCGCATGGAGGATATTTAAGGTATCAATTTCTTCTGGGCTTGCCCGACCAACGGACCATGCAATCGCTTTTTCTTTAATTTCTTCTGCTAATAACGACCGTTTTTTTTCTGATAACTTTTTAGAATCCATTAAGCCTTCAATTGGATTATCGGGATCTAAAATAACTGCGGCGGTCACTACATCACCCACTAAAGGACCCCGCCCTACTTCATCTACTCCTGCAATACAGTAAGCAATTGGATACTCAAAAGGGTCGAATGTTTTTTTCTTAGACATCTTGGTTACGCTTTACACTTAAAAATAGGAGGAAGTATATCAACCACAGCATTGGCGGCTTGTTGACTAGCATTACATTTTAATTGCTGGTGAATTACGGTAAAGCTGTCGTTCAGTTGACTTTGATCTTGATACAACCGCTCTTTTACTAATGGAACAATGCGCTCTACACACACTTCATCTTGCAGTAGTTCAGGTACTAAGGTTTTATTTGCCAATAAGTTGGGTAACGAAAACCATTGCAACTTTACCAGCCATTTGGCTAACCAATAAGTTAATAAATTAAATTTGTAGCAGATAACCATCGGTCGTTTAATTAAAGCCGCTTCTAAAGTTACTGTACCGGATGCGGTTAATAAACAATCACTCGCTGCCATTACCGTTTGGGTTTTATCTATAATCACCTCAATAATTAAATCCGGTGCAAGCTCAGATTTTACACTATTAAACTGCTGAGCACGTTTGTCGCTGACCATAGGTGCAATTAAAATTAAATTTTCGTCATCCTGTTTTAATTGTTGAGCACTCGCAAAAAAAGGTGCTAACAAACGTGAAAGTTCACCACCGCGACTACCTGGCATTAAGGCTAGCACCTTGGCTTTATGGGGTAAACCAAGTTCATCCCTCGCTTTTTCTTTATCACTTTCCATTGGGATATCATCGGCTAACGGATGACCAACAAAAGTACAAGGCACTTGGTGTTTGTCATAAAAAGTTTTTTCAAAGGGTAATAGTGAAAGTACCATATCAGTCGCTTTAGCGATCTTAAAAATACGTTTTTCTCGCCAAGCCCAAACAGAGGGGCTAACATAATGCACTGTCTTTATTTTTTGAGATTTTAAACGTAATTCTAAGCCAATATTAAAATCAGGAGCATCAATACCAATAAAAACGTCAGGTTGGTTAATGGTAAAATAGTCTACCAATGACTTTCTAACATGGAGTAAACGGCGGATACGTCCTAACACTTCAACAATACCCATTACCGCTAATTCGTCCATAGCGAACAGGCTTTCAAAGCCCAACTTTTTCATTTTATCGCCGCCAATCCCGATAAATTTAGCTTGTGGGTATTGCTTTTGCAGTGCAACCATTAAGCCTGCACCTAGGGTGTCACCGGAATGTTCACCTACAACAATGGCGAACACAGGCTCAGAATGTGGAATTTTGTTTTGTAAAGAAACTGTTACCAAGTTAAATCCTAGGCTTTAATTCTCAGACGTTAACTCCTAGGTTAACAACCTAGAATTCTAGTATTAGCGAATAATACCACGTGTTGATCGCTTAATTGAATCAGTAAACAATTCAAGTTCAAGTGACGATATACTTTGTTCAGTTATCGCAGATAAAGCATCATCAATAGATTGTTTTTTACGATAAATTTCTTTATAAGCTCGTTTAATAGACAAAATAGTATCACTCGCAAAGCCTCTTCGTTTCATGCCTTCACTATTTAAACCAAAAGGTTTTGCAGGATGCCCTGATGCCATAACATACGCAGGAACATCTTTTAATACCAAGGCATTCGCAGCAATAAAGCTGTGGGAACCTATATGACAAAATTGATGCACTCCAGACATACCACCAATAATAACGTGATCACCTACGTGCACATGGCCAGCAATAGAAGCATTATTTGCCATGATACAATGGTTACCGACCATACAGTCGTGAGCAACATGCGTGTAGGCCATAAATAAATTGTTACTGCCAATTTGCGTTAGGCTATTATCTTGAATGGTACCGCGATGAATAGTACAGCACTCGCGAAAGGTATTATTGTCACCTATAATCAGTTCTGTTTTCTCACCCGCATATTTTAAATCTTGGCAATCTTCGCCTATGCTAGCAAATTGAAAGATACGGTTGCCTTTACCCATTTTGGTTGGGCCATTAATGATCACATGTGAACTAATTTCACAATCATCGCCAATCACAACAGAACTAGCAATGTATGCCCATGGACCTATCGTAACATTTTTACCAATTATGGCCCCTGGTTCAATAATCGCTTGCGGGTGTATCATAACAAATACCTTAGATAAATATTTTATATATGTACCCGTTCCACTTAAAGATGAACGTTTCAGCAAGGCTGAGCGATTCATAATGAAGTGGAACGGGTATGAAATTGTCACAACTTACCACTATTTAATTGTAAGTTGTGTGGTTTAATATATAGGCCTTAGCACAAAGTTGACGGTAGTCATGAGTACTGTTAACACCTAAATAAAAATGTCATAAAGAGGTTAATATTATAAAGCTCGACGGGCACACATTAAATCAGCAGAGCACACCACTTTGCCATCCACTATCGCTTCACCATAAAACTTCCACATACCACGTCGTTCTTTTATAAATTCAACATGTAAATGCATAGTATCACCAGGTAAAACTGGCTTTTTAAAGCGTGCTTTATCAATAGAGGCGAACAAATACATTTCATTTTCTTCACGTGATTCTGTACTTTTAAAACCAAGAATTCCCGTTGCTTGTGCTAACGCTTCTAATATAAGCACACCCGGAAAAATAGCTTCGTCAGGAAAGTGTCCAGTGAAGATAGGTTCATTAATTGTAACATTTTTTATCGCATGTAAATATTTTCTCGGCTCATGATCGACCACTTTATCAACCAATAACATTGGGTATCTATGAGGTATAAGCGTCTTAATTTCATTAAGCGCTATTGGCTTTGCTTGTCTTTCTAGAGAGGTGTTTTCTATCTCATTATTTTCCAAAAGAGTATTCCTTTCTTTGGTATGAACTAATAGGTTTGCTAACGAATTTAGAACCGTTAGTGGCTTTACAAGGCTTTATTGTTATTATTTATTTGCAACTAGTTATTTATTACTAATGATTTTATGACTGACTTTTAATAAGCGTTTCTAACTCTTTTACCCGCTTTGTCAAACTATCTAATCGTTTAATTCTCGCGTTAGTTTTATGCCATTCTTTATTTAGTGCGGCAGGCATGCCTGATGAGTATACACCAGAGTTAGTTATATCTTTAGTCACCATTGCCATAGCGGTAAAAACACAATTATCAGTAATATTGATATGGCCATTTATACCGACAAGACCTGCAATAGTACAATTTTTTCCTATGATGGTACTACCCGCAATAACACTGCAAGCCGCCATCGCGGTATTTTCACCAATAATCACATTATGAGCAATTTGAATTTGATTATCGAGAATCACACCATCTTTAATAATGGTATTTTCAAGTGCACCTCTATCGATGGTTGTGCTAGCACCAATTTCAACATGATCGCCAATAACAACGCTACCCAGCTGAGGGATTTTATGCCATTTATATTGTTCATTTACCGGGGCATAGCCAAAACCATCAGAGCCAATAACGGTATTAGCTTGAATCAAACACGCTTGACCGATAACAACATTATGATAAATACTAATATTTGACCAAAGGGTTGTGCCCTTGCCGATACTAACGTTTTCACCAATAAAGCAACCTGCACCAATACTGACGTTATCGTCAAGATAGACGCCAGACTCAATGACAGTATTAGCACCTATAGAAACATTGTCACCCAATGAAACATCATTGGCTATTACCGCACTCTGGTGAATACCGTTAGCTACTGCAGGTGTCGTATCAAGCAAATTGGCTAATAATGCATAGCCCATATATGGATTATCCATCACTAAAGCATTAACAGGACACTGAGGTAGCGCTTCAGGAGAGACAATGACTGCACTGGCCTGGGTTGCACAAAG
>DPHE01000048.1:622-2493 GCA_003521815.1 Colwellia sp. | reverse complement strand
AGCTTAGCATTAATATGTACTGCAATTTCTGCCAGAGTATAACTCATAGTATATCTTTCTACTTTCTTAGGAATCAAAAACTATTTAAGCTTACTTACTTGCTCAACAACCGTGCTTGTAATGTTAATTACTGGTTTTGAAAAAACAACAGCCTGTTTTGAAAGTACTAGATCATAATTTTCTTTAGCCGCAATATTATCAACAGCTTGAGTTACTAGAGCATAAAGCTTATTTGTTTCTACATTTTTACGTTGAGCTACTTTTTGTTGAAATTCTTTAACTTTAGCTTGATATTGCTGATATAAATTAGCCATTTTAGTTTGTAAATCTTTCGTTTCTTTTTCACTCATCAGTGAGCCATTACGCTTTAAATTTTCATCTTCAAAAGTCAGATCTTTTTGTAATTGTTCTATTACTGCTTTTTCATCTTTAAATTCGGCTTCTAATGTTTGCATCAATACTGCTGATTGAGGAATTTGATTAATGGCCTCTTGTACATTCACAACGGCAATTTTTTGTTCGAAAGCCATTGCGCTACTTGCTAATAATAATGTTGATGCCGTAGCGGTAACAGCCATAGATTTAATAAATTTGTTCAATGTATTTTCCTCTTTTTTATTTTATGTGTTAATTTTTTGCTTAACCAAACTTAACAGTTAAACACGTTTGTTGGATAGTTAAATTTAAAAAGTTTGCCCAATATTAAAGCTAAAGAAGGCAGTATCATCACCCACTTCTTGTTTTATTGTTTTCGCAAAACTAAAAACCATTGGTCCCATTGGAGAAAGCCATTGGATAGATAAGCCTCCAGAAGATCGAAAACGTCCAACATCGGAATAATCTGCAACCTTTTCTCGTTCAACAGGCGCTAAATCATTATAATCAGCCATATCAAACTCAGTATCCCAAATACTGCCCACATCAACAAAAAAACTGGTGCGCACACTATTGGAATAGCTTTCGTCTAAAAATGGTGTTGGTACGATTAATTCAATACCGCCTATAACAGTAGCATTACCACCAACAGATCGAGATGATACTTGAATGTAATCATTATCAGGACCTAAACAACAAGCAGTGCCTCCTGTTGGGTTTGGTGTGCCACTTACCGTTGTAGGGTAACGATAAACGGCTCGAGGACCTACCGTGTTGTTTTCAAAACCACGCAAGGTGTCAGAGCCACCCGCTCTAAAATTTTCCCAAAATGGTAGTATATGATCATTACCATTTACTTGGCCATAACCATTACCATAACCTAACTGCATTCGAGCAAGTATTGTCCAGCGTTGATTACGAGATAATGGATAATAGAACTTAGTATCAAGGTTTACTTTAAAATACTGAACATCAGAGGTGTTAGGTGTAGTCACCTTAACAGATAAACTTTGCTGAGAACCTGCTGAAGGAAATGTACCCCGATTTAAAGTTGAGCGCGAAATACTCGCACTCACATCAAAGTTTTTAAACGCCAATGCTGCACCGGGATCATTAGGATCAGTATGTAAATCATAAAATGTTTGAATTTGTTCATACGTTTCTAATGAAGTTATTTCGTTATTTTTAAAACCTACACCAAAATTAACTCGTATGTATTCATTAATAGGGAAACCCCAGTTAAGCCCAACCCCATAGGTTTTATTATTATAATCAACCAAGTTGGCGCTACCGGCGTCAAACGCTTGATAAAACATTTGTCCGCCAAGTGATACAGCATCAACAGTAAAATAAGGATCAGTATAAGAGATGCTAGCACTATTTGAATAAGCATTGTTACTAATATTAATACCTAAACGATTACCCGTTCCTAAAAAGTTATTTTGTTGAACCCCTGCATTAATACTTATCCCGGTAGAGTCACCGAAGCCAATACC
>DPHE01000048.1:0-251 GCA_003521815.1 Colwellia sp. | reverse complement strand
GTTACATGGTTACCACTAAAGTTAACTTTATTCACGTAAATACGTTTGCCAGGGTCAATCGATATAGATAATTTAACCGTTTTATCTTCGTCATTAATATCTGGAATAGTGATTACTTTTGGATAAGCATAACCAAACCGACCTAAAAACTTACTTATTACTTCTTCGGTATATGTAACTTCTGCACCGTTATAAAGGTTATCAACTTGTAATGGATTGATACCACGAATTGTTTTTTCAAAACCAGCCAT
>DPHE01000086.1:12535-15950 GCA_003521815.1 Colwellia sp. | reverse complement strand
TTAAATGCATTAATTGGGTACAGACTAGATCCACAACGACAGTACTCATAGTACTAATATCGATGATGGGAGAGCCTTCGATGTATTCCATCGTGAGTACATTTTCGTCAGTTAGCTCGTCAACAACAAAGGGCGCAATAAAGCGAGGGTGATTGCGCAGATTTGCACGATAAGCGTTAAGAAATTCGGCCTCCTGCAAATAATTAGCTTCGTTTTCAAGTTGTGCTTTTGCTTCAGCGAGCAAGCTAGTCAAATCAATATGTTTAGGTAATACACCACTCAATTTTAGTAAACTCATAACATTATCAATATCACTATCAATGCTTTTTCTTACACCCGGGTATTGAACTTTAATAGCCAGATGACGACCATCTTTTAGTGTTGCTCTATGAACCTGACCGATACTTGCCGACGCGATGGGAGCATATGAAAAATAACTAAATTGTTAATACCAGTCTTTCGACCAAGACGCTTCTAAGGTTTTAAGTAGTTGCGCTTTAGGCATTGGGTCAGCTTCTTGGCGCAGTCGTGAGAGAATGGGTTCCCATTCTACAGGCAGTAATTCACCTGCATCCATGGAGAGTAGTTGACTTAGCTTCATTGCAGCGTCGCGCATATGTGCTAGACGTTTGGTGATAGATATGGCGTTATCGACATTCATTAAGGACTGAGTTAGTGATGGGCGCTGACCACTGAGAATTTGTTTTGTGGCGCCTTTAACAATATTGCCTGCAACAGCTGAGGCCAAACCGCCAAGCTTAGCGAAGCGAGCAATTCTGCCGGACGGTACTTTCCGTTCGTTGTGTTTTTTTGTCATAGTAAAATTGATTCGTTAGGCAAGTTAACTCTTCTACTTTAGTGTTTTTTAATGCAGTCTTCCTGGTATTTACAGCGAGAGTTTAAGATAATATTAAAAAAATAAAGCCCACTGTTTTTTGCTACAACTTTAGACAATACAATTACATCATCGAGAAACATCGCAATGTCATCAAGTAAGGTAAGTAAACTAACGCCAGCCATAGGTAGCTAAATTAAAAAGAGAACAAAAACAGTTGTCTACGTTTCAACCCGCTACACATTATAACTAACAATTTTTTGCCGCTTAACGTGGTGTTAGTTGCTTCACAAACCGCGATAACATCATAACGTTGTAGTGCTATGATGTTGTTGTCGATTTAATGGAGATATAATCATGAGTAACCTATCAAAACGTTCTACCATTTATTTTGAGCCTGGTATACATCAAGCGTTAAAAATCCGTGCTGCCTCAGCCCACTTATCAATTTCAGAGTTAATAGATGAAACTGTTCGTTTATTAATGTGTGAAGACCAAAAAGATCTAGCTGCTGTATCAGCAAGAGCTAATGAGCCTGATATTTCATATGAAGATTTCCTAAATGATTTGAAGTCACATGGAAAAATATAGAATTACGTTTAAAAAACCAGTGACTAAAGATTTACGGGTTATACCTAAAAACGATATAAATTGAGCATAAAAAAACTAATAAAATAGTGTGAATAATTCGCCTTTATTAAAACGTGCTCTATACTTAATGATTACATGAAACAAGATAGTTATTATCATCACCATGTCACTGAAGATGTTAAATAGCACAAGGCTCATCCGTCCCTTATGAGCCTTCTTTTAAACCCAAACCCAAGTGTTTGGGCTTTTTTTTACCAAGAGATATTAGATCGGCTATTACATACGATGCTTGATACTACTGACTCTCATGGATCACAATCACCAATCTGAAAAAAATCGGTAGTGAGTTGATGAAAACTAACAAGTTACATTGCTTTAAATATGATGTTATTACCAATGAATAGGATCAACGTGATAATACTGTTTTAATTGTTGATAAAGTGTTGGATATTCATAATGGAACTGTTTGGCTTGCTCAAAGAATACCTCACTAGCAACAGCAAAAAACTCGGCAGGGTCTGAGGCGCCATAATAATCAAACAAAGAAGATTTTCCTGTCTGCGCTTGCCTTTTAAGTTTTTCAAATTGCGAAGAAAAGGCTTCTGACCAACCTTTATAATTTTGCTCTTTATCTAAGATAGGCGCACCATTGGCTTTACCGTTTTCTTGATCTAATTGATGAGCAAATTCATGAATCACTACATTGCGCCCATCATCTGGAATGTTCGCACCATCCAACGTGTCTTGCCAAGATAAAACAACTTTTCCAAAACCCCATGATTCACCGGCTAATGCCTTTTTGGTGGTATGTAGTACGCCATCTGTATGCATACTTTGCTGTTCTTTAATAAACGCATGCGGATAAACAAGTATGGTGTGCAACTTAGGGTAAAAATTAGTCTTACGATTCAGTAACAATAAGCAAGCTTGTGCTGCGACCGTAATTTTTATCTCATCCGTTATTTGAACACCATTACATCCAATGAAGTTTTTTTCCGCCAAGAATACTTGAATATGTTGTTTTAGTTGTTGCTGTAAATCGGCAGGCATTTTTCTAAAGTAAGGCATTCTTTGCTGGATTATTTTTCGCCATTGCTTTTTAAAAGGCTGTTTTTTTATTTTATTTCGTTGATACTCTCGCCAATAAGGCTTACCAACGGAGTAACCTATAATCAAAACGCCAATAAATATTGGCAACAGATAAGACAACATAATAAACTTTACTTGTTTGACTTTATTAAGAAGTAGGTGCGGCTATGTCAAATATCAAGTTTACTCATCGTTTATTTTTCTAATATTGACGCTACAAAATGAGGAAACTGATACAGAACGAGGCTTAGCATTCTATAATAACGTTAAACGAACTACCCCACGACTTTCGCTTCGCTAAGATCACGGGATTTTCTCGACTGATTCTATAAAAATTTTATGACTCTTTTAATTTTTCCAATAAGTCATAAATTTCAGCTTTTAATTCTTTATCAACAATTTTATTACAACTGATTATAGCTTTTTCTAAATGCTCAATAGCACCGGCTTCATCTCCTAACTCAACGTTAAGCGTAGCAATTGAATAACCAATAGACGAGCGAAAATCTTTAGAGTTAATCGCTTCAGCCTTCACTAACGCTTGTTCATAAATAGTCACGGCTAATGTTAAGTCATCAGTAAAATCAGCAAGTGTTTCCCACTGTACTGGATGGTCTTTATCTGTCTCTTCATTCGCTTCACAAAGTTCTTTTAATTCTAAATAGTAACCATCGAATTTCGTTTGATTTTTTTCTTGTGCCGCTGCCATTAAATGATCAGCCAGGAAAAGTACTCTCTTGTATATTTTGGTATTCATTGGTTCTAGCCTTATCAATTTGGTTATTGAAGAATCAGGCCGTGATTATAGAGCTTTTACGACAACTAAACAGACATTTCCATCAATGCACGTCAAATTATATTCACTATCCAAATATACCCGCGCCACTTAAACATGCATAA
>DPHE01000086.1:5371-12380 GCA_003521815.1 Colwellia sp. | reverse complement strand
ACATGCATAAACTTGATAAACAAAGCATCCTTTTTTCTGTTCAGAAAATTCTGCTAGGTCATAAATGGCTGAAGCATTACTGAGACATAAAGCCGATGATTAATTTGATGTTTTTAGTGCGGGAACGCACCATGGTCAGGTGGATTCACGCGCAATGAATGCCTTAAGTAAATTTGGCGTATATGCTAGCAATTTAGTCTATAAAAATATCAACGTGTTTGATGATAAGCTATTTAATTATGTTATTACGCTTTGTGATAGCACTAATAATGAATATAGAAGCTATACTGACACAAGTAAACAATTAGCATGAGATATACCCGATCCAAAGAAACGTTCTGATAGTGACCCTTTTTTTGTCACCTTAACTGAATTAAATAATCGTTTATCTATGTTTCTTCTGGTAGAACAAAACGCGTTAAATTGCGTTAGTACTTCACAAAAAAAGGTAATTACTTAAGTGAATAGTTCACTCACAACCGTTGAACCAACCTCTTTTTATCAATGTCTAACTCATACCATTCGATTAAAAACGTTAATGTTAGCCCATTATCATGGTGAACTGTGTGTTTGCGAATTAATGGAAGCAATGGAAGAAGACAGCCAGCCGAAAGTATCCCGCAATCTCGCCGTTTTAAAAAAAGCTAAGACTATTACCGATAGAAAACAGGGTCAGTGGGTATTTTATCGCATTAATCCCGAACTGCCACTCTGGGCTAAATCAGTAATTGCACAGACCACAGAAAGTAATATTCCACTGATTAATAACGAGCTTCAGCGTCTAGATAAAATGCAACATAGACCTGATAAAGCGAGTTTCTGTAAATAGATATTTAAAGGAGTTAATGGATGAAACTACCGATTAAAACATCAAGAAAAACTTGCTTTAAAGTTATCTCCAATTCCGTTGAATTGGCTGTTATCTTGCCTTTGGTTTATTCTTATAACCATAAAAACAGTTATTTTGGAGAAACGCATTTTTGAAATATTTACCGATTTTGCAACCTGGTTAGTTGTTGATGTACTCGGTATATCAAAAGCAACGAAGTTAGGGGATGCACTTCATTTTTTTATTGAAGATACCACTAAGATATTCTTTTTATTGCTAGTGATGATTTACGCGATTGCCTTATTAAGAGCTTCCATGAATGTAGAACGTGTTCGCGATTATTTATCCGGTAAACATAAAGGTGTTGGTTATCTCTTAGGTTCTAGTTTTGGCGCAATTACGCCCTTTTGTTCCTGTTCAAGTATTCCAGTATTTTTAGGCTTTACCTCCGCAGGTATTCCGGTTGGCATAACGATGTCATTTCTCATCACGTCACCGCTAATTAATGAAGTGGCTGTTTTACTGTTACTCAGCTTATTAGGTTGGAAATTCACGCTACTTTACGTGGTTGTTGGTATGTCTGTGGGTATGTTAGGTGGTGTATTTCTTGATGCCATTAAAGCCGAACGTTGGTTGCAATCTTTTGCCGCGAAAGCGTTAGAACGTGGTCAAAATTCAACGGCTACTATTCAATCAAAAACAGCTAAAACCTTATCTTTAACAGAGCGCCATACTTTTGCAAAAGAAGAGATGTTAGAGATTTTTGGCCGAGTATGGAAGTGGGTAATAATTGGTGTTGGGATAGGCTCTGCCTTACATGGTTTTGTTCCTGACGGTTGGATTGAAGCGCATTTAGGAGATGGCCAATGGTGGTCAGTTCCTTCAGCAGTATTACTTGGCATACCTTTATATTCTAATGCTACCGGGGTAATTCCTGTGATGGAAAGCTTGATTAAACAAGGACTACCTATTGGTACAACACTCGCTTTTTGTATGAGTACCGTAGCAGCAAGTTTTCCCGAGTTTATTTTATTAAAACAAGTAATGCAGTGGAAATTATTAGCGGTTCTTTTTATACTCCTACTCGTTGCATTTACGTTAATTGGTTGGATATTCAATTATCTAACCCCATTTATTTAAAAACTAAATTTAAGAAGGAGCTAAAATGAAAGAAATAAAAGTACTCGGGACTGGTTGTGCTAAATGCACAAAAACTGTCGACGTTATTTCAAAAATAGCGAATGAATTAAATATAGATGTACACGTAATTAAAGAAACAGACCTTGAAGTCATTATGAGCTATGGCGTGATGAGTACGCCGGCTGTAATTATTGACGAAATTAATGTACATAGTGGCTCTATTCCGTCTCGTCAAGATATTGAAATGTGGTTACAAAAATAACTATAACGTAATTCATTATAGCGATCACTAACAATAGAGAATTCGTGAAACGTGATTATTTTACTTCTTATTAATAATTTTTATAACACTATTTAGGACAAACATATGACAATTAAAATTGGTATTAACGGCTTTGGTCGTATGGGCCGTTTATCAATGCGTGCGGCGTTTGATTGGGATGATATTGAGATTGTTCAAATTAATGATCCCGCAGGCAATGCCGAAACACTTGCCCATTTAATGACGTTTGATTCCATACATGGGCGTTGGCATCATGAAGCAACTCATGATGGCGATTCTATGATCATCAATGGCAATGCTATTCCTTGCACGCAAATAACAGCGACTAAAGACATTGATTGGTCTCAATGTGATGTCGTTATCGAAGCTTCAGGGAAAATAAAAACCAAAGCCTTGTTACAAGCCTATTTGGATCAAGGCGTAAAACGTGTTGTGGTTACCGCACCAGTAAAAGAAGACGGTGTATTAAATGTAGTATTGGGTGTGAATGAAGAATTATACGACAAATCAATTCACCCTATCGTAACAGCAGCGTCATGTACCACTAACTGTTTAGCGCCTGTAGTGAAAGTCCTTCATGAAAAAATAGGAATTAAACATGGTTCAATGACAACAATTCATGACATCACCAATACCCAAACCATATTAGATGCCCCTCATGTAGATTTACGCAGAGCACGCGCCTGTGGCATGAGTTTAATTCCGACAACAACAGGCTCCGCAACGGCGATCACCCATATTTTTCCAGAGCTAAAAGGCAAGTTAAACGGTCATGCCATTCGTGTTCCATTGGCCAATGCATCTATTACAGATTGTGTATTTGAATTAGTCCGTGGCACAACGGTTGAAGAAGTGAATGGATTGCTTAAACAAGCCGCTGAAAATGAACTGAAAGACATCATGGGATTTGAAGAACGTCCGCTGGTATCAATTGATTACAGAACCGATCCTCGTTCTAGTATTATTGATGCGTTATCTACAATGGTAGTGAATGACACTCAAGTAAAACTCTATGTTTGGTATGATAATGAATGGGGCTATGCCAATAGAACCGCTGAACTCGCACGTATAGTAGGCTTGGCCGACAAGGATTAATACCCCATGGGGCTTTTATCGCTAAAAAAGTTATCATCACCGTTATCTCAACAAGTGAAACAATACTTAGTAATAACAGGTAATTATTGGGCATTTACTTTAACCGATGGCGCACTACGAATGCTTGTAGTGCTGTATTTTCATCAATTAGGTTACAGCCCATTAAATATAGCTATGTTATTTTTGTTTTATGAAATATTTGGTGTTATCACTAATCTTATTGGTGGTTGGTTAGGCGCAAGACTTGGTTTAAATAAAACCATGAATATTGGCTTAGCCCTACAAATAATAGCCCTTAGCATGCTTGCTGTTCCTGCTGATATGCTAACCATTTTGTATGTGATGGTAGCGCAAGCATTATCAGGTATAGCCAAAGACTTAAATAAAATGAGCGCTAAAAGTGCTATTAAATTACTGGTCCCTAAAGGAAATGAAGGTAAGCTTTATCAGTGGGTTGCTGTGCTTACGGGTTCGAAAAACACCTTAAAAGGTGTAGGCTTTTTTCTGGGTGGCTTATTACTGACCTTAATAGGATTTAAAGACGCGATTATACTAATGGCTTCGCTATTAGCATTAGTGTGGGCATTTAGTTTATTCGCATTAAAGGAAGAGTTGGGTAAAGCGAAAAACAAACCTAAGTTTACTGATATGTTATCTAAAAGTCCGTCGATTAATATTCTTTCTGCGGCTAGACTGTTCTTGTTTGGCGCAAGAGATGTGTGGTTTGTTGTTGCACTCCCTGTTTTTTTAGCCGTGAAATTGAACTGGGATCATTGGTGGGTGGGTAGCTTCATGGCTAGTTGGGTTATTGGCTACGGGATAGTACAATCTATAGCGCCTCTTATCACTAGAAAAATTAACGGAAACAGTACAGGAAGAGGCTCCAATAAAAACCAAGGTAATGTACCAACGGGTAAAACTGCATTTATATGGGCCAGTTACCTCACATTAATACCTGCGGCTATTGCGTTAGCTTTACATTTTGATTTTTATATCCAAACTTCCCTTATTATTGGGTTACTCGTATTTGGCGGTGTTTTTGCTATCAACTCTTCCTTACATAGCTATCTTATTGTTAGCTATGCAGGCAGTGACGGTGTATCGCTTGATGTGGGTTTTTACTATATGGCCAATGCCATGGGAAGATTAATAGGTACATTACTGTCAGGTTGGGTATATCAAGCATACGGATTAGAAAGTTGTTTATGGATTTCTGTGCTGTTTTTAGCCTTAACCGCGGCAATTTCAACAAAATTACCTTTGTTAAAATTCAGTCAGTAAAGCACAATTTAAAGAATAAGGCCTAACATTACAATTAGGCCTATTGATTAAGTAAAATAATCGGTATTAAAATAAAAATTTAAGACCAAGATTAAAACCATTATCTATTTTTAAATCACCAGCTAACGCTTGATTTACTTGTATGTTACGGTAGTTAATATACACAGTACCATTGATTAATAATTGATAACTTGCCGTGATGGTTAGGTCCGTCAAATAATCTAAATCATCTGATAACGTTGGGCTAGGTGCATAATAAACTGAACCATGTAGTTGAAATTTTTCATTCATTGGTATTTTATAATTAAGCTCTCCACCTAGCCCTAAACCTTGAATGTTTTCACCAAAAAAACGGATAAAGTAAGCTTTACCACCCAAAGCCGCTTCAAGGTTTTTATCTTGTTCTAAAACGCCTGTAACTAAACCTTTTAATGAGTATAAATGAACGTCATCTGCATGTAACATTGCGACTGAAAATTTATTATCTTGTGAAAAGTTTTTTGAGCCAGCTTCAACGCTTAATACATCATTACTGATATCAATAGCCAGGTTAGTTGCTTGGCTGTTTAAAGTTGTAATAGTTAATAAGCTTACGATATATAATACTATTTTTTTCATAATAATTCCTTTCTAATAAATCCTTCATAATAAAGATCGACGTCAATTAAGTATTTTATAAAATAAAACGACCTATCTAGTATTTTGCTATTTAAACAATGACACGGATTTTAAACACTTTTCTTCAATAATAAAATAAGAATATTTAATTTTTTACATAGCTACTTTTTAGTATCTAACATAGCCTATTTTATAGGAGTAATTGTGGTTTTACTAAATAAACGACCGCTATCCAGAGCTCTGTAAGAGAAGTTAGAACAAGCAAGATGAGCATATAGAGTCATTCTATTGAAAAAGTTGTGATGGTATCACTTTCCTGATCAGCGCTAAGGTCGAGTTAGAATTTTGTTGCTGCGTTGTTAATTTTGACCATGGAGCAACAATTAGTATGACACCCTACTTTGGTTAATCTTTTGGCAGATACTTATAGCCCGTTATCATGGCAGAAACCAACGCCGTTTTTTCTCTTCTCTCAGCGACGATAACGCCGATAATGTGTAATGGAATGAAGAAAAGAAGACAGTAAAAGGCATAAACATGGGCAGTAATAAATGGCTTTCGTATATCCCTCATTTTTTTATAGGCCGCTTCATCAACATTAACTTTTGAATAAGGCTTAATTGCTGCAATATTTTGTTTATCTATTGCAATACTCTCAACAAAGTATCCTCCAAAGGGCGGATAGTAAATATCGGTTCCAGCAATAACCAGACCTGAAATCATTTGAATGAGCATTAACGATAACAAGACAAAAACCATTAACTTCCCTGCGGGGTTATGCCCTTTGTAAGCCGGTATTTTATCTTCCTTAAAATCAATTAATTCTTTTGAAAAACCTTTATTAAAGGGTAACACTTTGCTCCAACGCTCGTGTGATTTGCCTATAAAACCAATGATTATTCTAAAAGTTAAGTTAATAGCAAAAACGTATCCTACACTGACATGTAGCGTTTTTAATAGAATTTTTCCCTCGGTACTAACACCAAATAGTTTTCCATTAAAAATGACTAATCCTATACAAATAAGTAACGTTATCGCTATTACATTGATCCAATGAAATAACCTTATGTTAGGACTCCATACAAAAATTTGTTCTCGTTTGATACTCATACCAACCTCTCTTGTCGTAAATAATCCGTTAATTAAATATAGACTAAACCATATTTAATTACTTCTTATTGTTCTACGTTCGCTAATACAACGCTGAATTGTAAATAAAATTAAAAATGTCCACTTTCTATAACAGATGTTAACCAATACCTTAATTTAGCGGGCTGGCAAACAGGGTTTAAGCACTCTTTAAGTATTGTAATGGTCAACTAAAATTTAGTTTGGCTTCATAATATATTTTAGTGATATCTACCCACTGTGAGCTTTGAATTGTATTATTCTCAAAATACTGTTTATTGGTTTTAAAGTGAATTTCTTGAATTTTAAGTAGTACTTTTGTTGTCTCGTATTCATCAATAAAGTGATCAACGTCATAGCCTTCAACTAATACTATAGTATCTCCTTTATTGACTTCACTACAATTTTTCACCCGATAGGTAATACGTTGTACATCAAAAGGAAGTATCACTGAATAATTTTCACCTGCCATGTAACCAATTTCGCCTATTAAACTTTGACCATTCAACACTTCAACCTTTTGAACGTCTGAAAAATTAGCGTCAAAGTTACCTAACGATGAAAGCTCAATCATCCTTATAGTATCAGCAGCATTTATCGTGGTAATTTGCATTAAAGAAACTATTAAAAAGTAA
>DPHE01000086.1:0-5170 GCA_003521815.1 Colwellia sp. | reverse complement strand
TAAAAAGTAATGGCATATAATGGATTCATTAGAAAATAATTTTATACGTTAACTATAGCTCTTTATATTAATAAATCATTGGGCGTACGTTGATTTTATGTAAAAAACACAAATCAGTTGACTAAGGTGAGTATTGCAGGCTTACGAAATATACCTACATCAATATATTCATTTATTAGTTAAGCCTCAGTACCTTTTAATTAAATCATGGACCCTCCGATTAGAGCGAATAGAAAGTCGCGGTGTAGTACACTCTAATCAATCTCAGACAGTGACTTACCCCCCCATAATTAATGGTCACTATTTTTATCGAAAGCTGAATATCAGAACAATAAATCAGTTCAAAACATTAAACTTAGAAAGGAATTATTATGTTGAAGCTTGCATATATTCGCGCGTGTTTATTAACAGATCAAGGCTTACGTTTAAAAGCCTTCTAACACGTTTTTCCAATTGATTTACCTGATTAAATCTCTTTATGGGCAGATCTTAAGTTTTCAGCATTAATTATTCCTACGTTTTTACCCACTGTCGTTTGAATATATCCTTGGTCTATCAATTGCGATACTTTATCAAGTACTTGATGTTATTGTATTATATCTTTTGTTTTAAAAATTGACCGTTAAGGTTCATAGTTAACTTTTGAGTAATAATAGAACTTGATTGATTAGAAAGAAACAAGATAACAATTAAATTTTTATCAACTATTTTTTGACAATCATGTGATTGGAATATTTCTATCTTATTTTAAAAGTATTGAAATTTTACAGTATTACCGACACAGCAGTGAGTTAAAATCTACCATATAATTTACTTAGGGGTAACGTATCTAGACTATCATCCAAATTTAAAGATTAAGTTTGTACAGGTATTAGCGCCGCTTGTTAATAACGAGGGGTTAAATAAAGGTGAAATTGACTAGTAAAGTCAACTTAATACTAACACCGATGATATACTGCTATTTTGCCGGAGTAAGTTCCGCCAAAACCTGATTAGCCATTTTTACAGTCCACTTTTCAATAAAAAAAACAAAAAATAAGCAAACATAATGATGTAAATAATGTCATTTCGAAGGTAGAATTGCGTCAATCATGTCAACAATCATTTTAATGCTAATTAAAATAAGTTGTCTCGCAAAAGGTAAATCAAGTTTATGGATTATTTTGAACAGTTAGGTGTAAGTAGAGTCTCGACGACCATCGAGATTAAGAAAGCCTATCGAAAGCTCGCTAACAAATATCACCCTGATAGAAATGATAGTACTGAAGCTAAAGAAAAATTTCAATTAATTCAACAGGCTTATGATGTTATTTCTGATCCAAAAAAACGTTCTTTATACTTAAAAAGTAACTATACCGTGATAACTGATCCTCGAGAAATTGCTGATTCTTTTTGGCAAAGTGCTTTTGACTCGGCTTAAAGTAGGCGCTTAAATAGACTTTTTTCAGACTCTTTATTACTGTTTTTTGTAAAATTTTTCATTAGGAAACAATGGATGCAGCCCGATACAAGCTTACCTGAATATTTAAACGATGATTTTTCTATGTATTTAGAAAATATAATCTCATTAACTGATCCTGAAAATCCAGATTTATTAGCAAATTATTTGTCTAATTTATTTAACCAATTAAATAACACGCCTCTATTATTTAATGGCATGGTTGACCAACTTGCGATGGGGCTATCAACAAAAGTTAGAATTGATAGCAAAAGCCTAGTAAAAATAGACCTTAGAGAAGAACCCTCTTGGGCTGACATAAAACCTTTTGTGGGAGTGCACGCTGATGCTAGAGCTTGCGTTACTGAAATAATGATTCACGCAGAGCAAGACTTAAAAACAGCTATTTTACTTATTCATTTTTATAATAGCTATGATGCTACCCCGCTAAAAGCTGAAGAAGATGAACATGATCAGTTCGATGATTATGACTCAAATGATTATGATGAGAACTACTAGCCTTTGTACCATTTTGACGTAACTAAATAAACAGACCCCATTAAAAAATTTCATTAAGCTATTTACTTAACAAACCTATTTTAATAAACATATAAGTTTTAAGGAACTACCTTGACAAAAAATGCATTAATTCTTGCTACCGATATTATTGAACAAGCGCAGCATAGCGGCAGACGCGCGGGTACCTCATTAGAACATATTGCTTCTGAGCAAGGTGATGAGACCATGCTTGCTGTATTAACCGAAATGGATATTTTAACTGTCGCTAAAATTGTTAGAGAGCACGACGCGACTATCCCTTCTATTGCCACCTGGTTAATGGACGCAGAATCAATTAAGCAACTATTAAACGTTGAACCCTCTTATTGGCAAAATATGGACGAAGATCACGTATTTTGTGCTCAAACTGAAGCGCATAGTTTATTAACACAAATTTTTCTTTCTTCTGATGATGATGAAAAGCAATTAGAAGTGTTAACTGCCATTGTTGAAGATGACTTTGGTCTTTTATATTTATCTTTGCCGTTTATTGGTCACGATTTTTCAGAATTAGAAGAAGACGAAGAACAAACGTCTGGCAGTATTGAAGAGTTGTTAATGAAAATAAAATCACTAAGTGAAGAGGCCTATCGTGAAGTCATGACGGTAAGCACCAATGGCACACTCGACAATATTGAAAACGCGTTAAAACAAAATGCCAATAAACAAAGAGTCACCGCTGTTGAAATGGATACCGACGATATGTTCGCGCCACTTTAATTTGTTAGGTAATTTATTAGGATTCATCAATGAAAATTGCAGCGTTAAGAAATCACCCATTTCTGCTTTTAGTCTTAAAAGATGGAGAAAGTGAAGGCTATTTTACGTCAGAATTTATACATAAAACTAAGCAACAATTATCCGATATGTCGTTGAGAATAGCGTCTGATCACTTGTCGATAATTTATACCGATCAAATAAATAAAGGCTGTGAAATTGTTCTTGGTTTGAGCAATTTAGGTCTATTAGAATTGTGCGATAACGATACTGATAAAGCAAAAGAGTTACTAAAAACCCAAGGTATTGTTTATTGCTTTAGAGCCGGTTGGGCAAAGTACGCTCAATTAAAAAAAGTATCCCCCTCATATTTTAAAGAGGTCTCGCTCAGTAGTTATGCGTTAACTATTAATGATACATCTGACATAAGGCTTATGCATACGGCATTGGTAAATGAAGGCTATCAAAGCGCTATGCTGTTAACTGTTTATAAAAGTATTGCTGCCAACTATTGTGCAAACGCCTTGCTTATTGATACTGATGAAGACGTATTAATATTTGAGTTACAAAAATTTCTTAATACAGCAATTGCATTGTTGCTTATTGATTGTGACAAAAAAATGTTTACCAATACATTGTATCAGCAGTTAAATACTTACCTTACAGCAACAGATAAAGCTACGCTGCTTATTAAAGTAGACAGTTCTATAGAACACTTCACCCAAAAGCTACCGTTATTAACTAGAGAATATCTGCAAGAAGTAGGTTTGTTAGATTTCAACGAGTTAAAGGGGATTATTGTTCAACAAGTAAATATTTCTATTTATATCCCAGAAATATTAGAACTCCCTATCACGGTTGCCAATGAGCTGAATGGCGATTTTGAGGGGGGGTACGATTTTCATGCTGATGATGAAGATGATCTCGCTTATTTAAGGCCTGACGGTCAATAAGAAAAACGCCCTACTTCGCACTATTTTTAACTTGACTGGAGAGGCTATATTCTCTGGCTAAGTAAAAAGAAGTGGGAAGTTAGAGCTATATCAAAAATTACGTTGAGTTAACGCGTAGTTAATATTTGGTTAGTACGTAATTAATCTGTTTTAAGCGCAAGGTTTAATCTAGGTATTTCTATTGCTGGGCAGCGATTTACAATAATATTAATACCACTTTCTAATGCTAATACTTCTGACTTTACGTTAGTTACCCCAAGTTGTGTCCATATATGGGTAATATTCGCTTGTTTAGCCTCAACCACTATATCGTATAGATACTTAGATTGGCGAAACACGTCAATCATATCAATAGGTAATGGTATATCCTTTAAACAACGATATACCTCACGGTTCAATATTGTTGTTCCCTCAAGAAGAGGGTTAACAGGAAAAACTTGATAGCCTTCGTTCATTAGAAAAGCCATCACTTTATAACTATCTCGCTCTGGTTTTGAGCTAGCCCCAATCAAAGCAATAGTTTTGACCTTTTTTAGGGTGTCAATAATGTTATTATCTTCAATATAATCCCGATCAGTAATCAGCTCTAGGCTCACCTTAAAGTCCTTTCCATTGTGGCGTTCTTTTATCAAAAAATGCGCTAACACCTTCATCACATTCATCTGACAACATAGCTTGCAACATAGCCTGACTAGCTGAAATATATGCGTTTTCGATTGATTCATCTATTTGTTGATAGAAAGCAAGTTTACCCGAATGAATACCCACAGCTGATTTTTGCGCTATCTTATTCGCTAACTTATCAGTTTCTTCTTTTAAGTCTTCTATTTTTACAACTTTATTCACCAACCCGAAACGCATGGCGTCTTCTGCAGAAAACATATCACCTGTTAATGCTATTTCCATCGCGTGCTTACGGTGCATGTTGCGGCCTATACCAACCAGTGGCGTGGTACAAAATGTTCCAATATTAACTCCCGGTGCGCAAAATCCAGCTTTGTTTTGAGTAATCACTAAATCACACATAGATACCAATTGGCAACCCGCCGCACTTGCCGTGCCTTGAACACACGCAATAACCGCTTTAGGCGATTCAATGAGTGACATCATTAATTGTGTGCAGTCATCTAAAACAGTTTTTACTCGTTTGGCATTATCTGGCTCGCAGTTTTCTTTTCTGCCTGACATTTCTTTTAAATCATGACCTGCAGAAAACACACCTCCCTCACCTGTTATAACAATAACACGAACGTCATCATTTTTATTCGCTTCATTTATATGCTGATGTAAAGCCCTTAACATGGCTGAAGATAAGGGGTTTCTTTGTTTTGGACGATTCATAGACAACCAAAGGACATGGTTAGTAGTATTTGCTAAAACATAAGGCTTATTTTCGATATTTTGAGTCATGACTTTCCTATTGATGATAATTATTCCATATTATTATTTGAGTCTAAGAGTGTTAATAATGACTTGCTAAACAACTAAACACAGTGAGCTATAA
>DPHE01000011.1:7073-15368 GCA_003521815.1 Colwellia sp. | reverse complement strand
AAAACTTTTATGTTAAGTCATTTGCTGTCACTATTAAGAAAATAAAGGATTACCCTTATTCTTAATAAAAACTAACCGAAGACGAAATTTTTATTAAGGCTTGATGGTCTATGTAAAAAGTAATATAACTACTACACTTTACGTACTAATAATTTAACAATTAAGGATACTTTTCATGAAACTACTTCAAAAATCTGGTCTGGCGGCTATGATGGGCTTATTAGCATTTTCTGTTTTTGCAAGTAATATTGCAAAAGCTGAAGTTAACCCGTTTGCAGCTCAAAATTTAGTTACTTTTGTCGCTGAGGATGCAGCTAAAGCCAAGTGTGGTGAAGGCAAATGTGGCGAGAACAAAGGCAAAGCTAAAGCCAAATGTGGAGAAGGTAAATGTGGCGAGAACAAAGCCAAAGCTAAAGCCAAGTGTGGTGAAGGCAAATGTGGCGAGAACAAAGGCAAAGCTAAAGCCAAGTGTGGAGAAGGTAAATGTGGTGAGAACAAAGCCAAAGCTAAAGCCAAGTGTGGTGAAGGTAAATGTGGCGAGAACAAAGCCAAAGCTAACGCTAAATGTGGTGAAGGTAAAAGTAAAAGTAAAAAATGTGGTGGTTGATTTTTAACTACGAAACGTCTAAAAAATAAAAACGAGCCTTAAAGCTCGTTTTTATTTTCTAGGTAAATTTATTTTGCGCTATAGTCTGTTGATCAACACAAGCACTAAGTAAAAAGGGTGAAAAAGTTTCACCTGATCTTATTATTTATGTTTATAGCTTGCCACTATTAACGAAGGTGTTAATACAATTACATTATGTAATATTTTCATATAAAAACCTTGATTTGAATAGGTGTGAAAAAATGTTAAAATGTTTTTAGTTAACCATCTCTTTTTTACTTGCTCACAACGGCCGTCATTTTGACAGTCTCTAGACCAAATCTTATGCAGCAATGCAGAGGTCCAAATTTAGATATCATGAGGATAATTACTTGTGAGAAGATACAATGACCTTTATAGAAACTCTTACCATAGGAACACCTTTTGAATAATAATGACGTGCTACGACGCTTACGCTATACCTTTAATTATAACGATAAGCAAATGATTGCTGTATTTGCCTCTGCAGGATTACAGGTAAGTAGAGAACAAGTGAGTCAGTGGCTAAAAAAAGATGATGATACAGATTTTGTAAATTGTATGGATAGTCAACTCGCGTATTTTCTCAATGGTTTTATAAATGAAAAGCGCGGTAAGAAAGAAGGGCCAAATTCAGTTGCAGAAAAGCGTCTTACTAATAATATTGTTTTAACCAAATTAAAAATAGCGCTTAATTTAAAAGCTGAAGAATTAATTGAGTTACTTGAGACTGTTAATTTTAGGTTAAATAAACCAGAGTTAAGTGCTTTCTCAAGAAGAACTGATCACCAACATTATCGTGAGTGTAAAGATCAAGTATTGCGTAATCTATTACAAGCCATAGATAAAAAATACCATGTTGCTCGAACAAGTAAGTTTGTTAAAGACTCTGTTGATATGCCTAAAAAAACTGATCATAAAACACCGGTTCATAAAACAACTTATAAAGGTAAAGATAAAGCCCAAAATATCAATCAAAAAGAAGAGCCTTATGTTGAAGGTGCTCGACCGAATGCCAGTGCTATATATGTTAACCCGAAACAAAGTGCTGAAAATAAAAATTCGCGCAGTGTATTAAAACTTAAGCCTGAAGATATATATAAGCAGCCAAGTAAAAAATCTTAAGCATGAATAAGGCAATAAAAGCAGCCTTGTTCTCAGCGATAATATTTCCTGGAGCAGGGCAGTTGTTGTTAAAGAAATATATTTCAGCTACCCACTTTGCTATTTTTTCTGGTGTGAGTTTATATTTTTTATTTTCTAACTTGATGTCACAAGCACAAGACATAATTGACAAAGTTCAACGTGGCGAAGTTAGTGCTGATTTAGTCATTATTACAGAATTAGTGAACCAACAATCGGCTACGGCTTCAGACTCTTTAAGTCCGGCCTTAATAATTTGATTAGTAGCTTGGCTTGTAAGCGTGGTGGAAGCGTATCGTGTTGGCAAGAAAGAAGCTTCGCTGTAAGTAGGTCAAGGAAGTATCCTAACTACAACGAAGTTTGAAGCGGCTATCTATTTTTTCAGCCGTTGTTTCTTTTAGCTACTTGAAGCTTTTCATAACCTTCTAGCAATTTACCATGGGTTTTAAAGCCTTCTAAGCCTAAACCTGGGCAATGTAAGCCATCAAAAATAATATCTCCTTCAACAATGGCTAAGCAGTTCTTCATCATTGCTGAGCCATACATTAGTCCAAGGGAATTCAAATAAGGTTGATATTCTCTGTCCTCACTCCATTTTATTTCTAATAATGCTTGTAAACAACGATACTTACGGGTGTTTTCTTCATTATTTTGATCAAGGTGTAATGCCCAGTTAACCCAATCAATCGCTTGCTCGTCTTGAGCGGCAAGGGCTAGCATAGCCTTTACTTCGCCAAGGCGTAGATCAAACCACGTGGTGCCTGCATCGGGTGCTAAACCGATAAATTCTGCGGCAGCCATTGCATCGTTATAGCCGCCTTGATCAAGTCCATCAAGAATGTCTAACCAATCATCGTTAGCTAAATCTTTCAAGGTTAAAAAGGCTTCGCGGAACAAAGCCCCATCATTATTGTTATTCCAAACAATTTCATCCACAGGGTAAATATCAGACATACCGGGCACTAAAATACGGCAAGCATAGACATTGAGGTGATTATAATCTGAGATATAAATATCGAAATCCATACCATGAATTATGGTGACTAAGTTGTCGTATTCAGCGCCAGTATCGGCATCAAAATCCCAATCAACAAAATCATAATCTGAGGTGTCTTTAAAGAAGTCATATGAAATAAAACCACTAGAATCGATAAAATGTAATTCAAGATTATGAGGCGCAGCTATTTCTTCTTCATCAAAGCTTGGTGGTTGAAAGACATCCAACTGATCAAGGCTTCTACCTTGAAGTAACTCCGTTACTGTGCGTTCTAAGGCAACTTCAAAACTAGGATGAGCGCCAAAAGAAGCAAAAACACTGCCGTCTTTAGGGTTGATAAGCGTTACGCTTATTACCGGATATAAACCGCCTAATGAAGCATCACAAACTCTAAGATGATAGCCATGGCTTTCGAGCTCACGAATGTCAGCTAATATAGTCGGGAAACGTTCTAATACAGATACCGGAATCTCAGGTAAACAAATCCCTTCTGCAATAATTTTATTTTTGACATAACGTTCAAATACTTCAGATAAACTCTGTACACGCGCTTCATTTTTAGTATTGCCTGCTGACATACCATTACTAACAAACACATTAGCAATAACGCTCACTGGAATGTATATATCTTGTTGATCACGTTCTCTAGTATAAGGTAATGCACAAATACCACGCTCACCAACGCCAGAATTCATATCATAAAGCTTATCTACAGTTATCTCATTATTAGGATCAAAATATTGCCATAAACTTTCATCCATAATGCCAGTAGGCATAGAATCATCTTCGCTGAAAAACCATTTCTCGTTTGGGTAATGAACAAAGTCACTTTGGCTTATTTTATCACCTAAATAAAAGTCGGCAAAAAAATAGTTACAACTTAACCGTTCAAAATACTCACCTAAAGCGCTGGCTAAACAGGATTTTGCTGTTGAGCCTTTACCATTGGTAAACATTAAACCGCAGCTGCTGTCTTTAATATGTACGGAAAAGCAGTTCTTAACTGGGTTTAACCAAGAAGCTTCTTCAATATCAAAACCAAATGATTTTAATTTGTCTTGCATGGTTGCAATAGAGGTTTCTAAGTCAGAATCTTTGCCTTTAATAAAGGTTTTTTCCATGAGGATATCCATTGTATATAGTGGCTACTAATTTATGATGGTGATTATAGCTGAAATAGCGATTTTTATAATGATTTAAATAGCATAAAGTATGTTCAAATCTAACCTTTAGTAAACAAAGAGAGTTTATGAGTGATGAATACAGTGCTAACAATGTAAGTACCAAAGCTGTACCTATCCATAAGCCACAAAAGATAGCGCTTCATAATGTGGTAGCCAATTGCGGCAAAGAAATCAGTCGAGGGTTAATGGTTTAGGTCTAGTGGTAGCGGAACCATCGAAAATAACGAATGTAGAAGATCACGCTATTGGTCATAAAACTTGGCTGGTTGCCGCTTAAACAAACTATCACTAAAGATTCTATCTACAATATAAAACTTAACCATAAAGGAATGGTTGTTGTGCTAAGTAAAGTACTTATTACCACTGTACCGGGAACATCTTGCTGATGCGTTATAGCAATTAAATGAGCATTTACACTCGTAGGGCAGGCACTTAATATGACCAATACAGTAATAATGAGTGGTTGAAGATTAAAAACATAATGTGTTGTTAAAAATACTAAGCAGGGCAATAAAATCAACTTACTAATACACGCTATGCTGATAAAAGTTAACGCTTGATGTACACGATAAAATGCCAATGATCCGCCTAAAATAAACAGCGCTAGAGTAATGGAGGGTTGGCCGATTAACGATAAACTTTTTTGTAAAAAAATGGGTGAAGATAGATCTAATAGATTAATTAATAAGCCTAATAGTATACTAATAATAAGTGGGTTATTTAACGTGTGTTTGATAAAGTTAAACCAATAGAGGCGTTTGTTTTTTTCTTGTTTAGTCCCTTTTGCTGCTAATACTGCGGTTAAAGAAAATAATAAAGCGCTATGAAAGGTGACAATAAGAAATACAGTACCAATAACTTGTTCACCAATGGCGGCTAATAATACGGGTAAGCCAACAATGACGGTATTTGAGTAGCTAGCACTTAAGGCAAAAACAGCTGAAGCTGCACTGTTTTTATGAGAAGATTACACTGTTTGTTTATTGACTTTATGTCCATAAAAATAATAATTTATTAGCCAAGCCAATAAGTAGCAAGTTAACACGGGCAAAAAAAAGGCAGCGAATAACTGCGGGCTGACTTGACTACTCAAATCAGCTTTTGCTATTTGATAAAATAAAAAAGCAGGAATGCTAATTGAGAAAGTAAACTTACTTAAGGTGTTAAGTTGCTCTGAGCTAAGCCAGCGACTTTTTGTACAAATAAAGCCGAGTAGGGCAACTACAATTAGTGGTATTATGATAGCCATCATATTCATAGTGGATACACAGAAATTCTTATATTATTAACCGAATTTTTTATTAACCGTAGCTTTGTTCAAAAAAACTTTCAATAATTAATCGGGCTGATTCGGCATCAATATTATCTTTTGTTAAATTTTTATAACCACCACGGGAAAATAGTTGCTCTTTGGCATCGGCAGTAGTTAGTCTTTCATCTTGAAATTCAACCTTTACACCAAAACGTCCTACAACACGATTACCAAATTTCTTCGCATCTACGGTAAGTTGCTGCTCACTCCCATCCATATTAAGGGGAAGGCCAATAACAATGAAATCAGGTTGCCACTCTTGTAAATAGCTTGCTAATGAATCCCAGTTTGGAATGCCATCATTGGCCTTAATTGAACCAAGAGGGGAGGCGCACCCTGTCATTTCTTGACCAACGGCTACACCAATATATTTTTTACCAAAGTCAAAGCCGATAACGGTGCGTTGACCAACAGGGTTGCTTTTTTTTGCCACTGTATTTACCTAAAAATTTGGGTTTGTGAACTTGTCGCCGCTAAAACGCACGGCATACTCGTAACTTATCAGCTGTAGCTTATAACCTGCAACATATCACTGCGGTTATGCGTGTCCAATATCTGAGGATAAATGCGCAATATCAATACCAAGCTTTTCAGTCGCCTTTTTCCAGCGTTGTTCAATGGGGGTATTAAACAAAATATCCTTATCGGCATCAATGGTTAGCCAAGAATTAGCTTGTAATTCTGTTTCCAGTTGACCGGGTCCCCAACCCGCATAACCTAAGGTGACCACAAACTGTTCAGGTGCTTTTTCTGTGCCGAGTGCGAGCAAAATATCTTTAGAGGTAGTAATCATTATGTCATCATTAAGCGCTAGAGAGCTGTTCCAACCAGATTGTGTACGATGCAAGACAAAGCCACGATTTTGAGAAATAGGACCACCAGAAAGTACCAGTTGCTCTAAGCTGATATTTAAGCTCATGTTCTCCTCTGACGCAGGGGTATTTACCTGTGTAAGTGTGGTTTTTTCTTCATTGCTCTGTTTGTTATTGTTTTCTTCAATTTTTTTTAATAAATCAAACAAGGTTATATTAACAGGCATGTTAATAATCAAGCCCATAGCGCCTTCATCATTGTGCTCACAAATATAGGTGACAGTTTTATTAAAATAGTCATCATCTAATGATGGCATGGCAATTAAAAATTGATTTTCTAAACTATCCATTTCTACCTCTATAAACTCGACCTACCAGAGTGTACTCTGATTGAAATTCGAAACGTGCTATTTTTTCCTAATATCTTCCTCAATAGCATCCATCAGTTTACCACTAATATTAATAGGATAAGCGGCTTCTATTTCTCGTATACAGGTGGGGCTAGTCACATTTATTTCAGTCACTTTATCGCCAATAACATCTAAACCTACAAAATATAAACCACGCTTTTTCAGCTCGGGTGCAATGGTTTCAGCAATAAGCTTATCACTTGGACTTAATGGTCTGGCAACGCCACTTCCACCAGCGGCTAAATTACCACGTGTTTCACCTTGTGCAGGAATGCGCGCTAAGCAGTATGGCATTGGCTCACCATTAACAATTAAAATACGTTTGTCCCCATCGACAATTTCCGGCATATATTCTTGTACCATGGCGTATTGTTGACCGAGATTAGTTAATGTTTCTATGATGACACCAACGTTGGCATCATCTTCCTTAATACGAAATATTGATGAGCCGCCCATGCCATCAAGTGGCTTAATGATAATGTCTTTAAGCTCTTTATGAAAAGCACGGATCTGTTTGTCACTTCGTGTGACTAAAGTACGGGGTGTTAAGTCAGCAAACCAAGCCGTGAATAGTTTTTCATTACAGTCTCGTAAGCTTTGTGGTTTGTTCACGATTAACGTACCTTCAACCTCAGCGCGCTCAAGCATATAGGTTGCATAAATGTATTCAGTATCAAACGGTGGATCTTTACGCATTAAAATAGCGTCAAGCTCACCTAATGCTATATCTTGTTGATCGGACAATTGATACCAATGGTTAGCATCATCAAATACTTTTACTTTTTGTGTATTTGCCCTAGCTTTGCCTCGATCAAGATATAAGTCTTGCATCTCCATATAATAAATTTCATAACCACGCTTCTGAGCTTCAAGCATCATAGCCATAGAAGAGTCTTTGGCTACTTTAACCTCAGAGATAGGATCCATTACGATACCGAGTTTTATTGTTTTAGATTGTACCATTACCATTTTCTTTCCTATATTTATAATATTTAGCCTTGTATTTGAAGCTAATTTTATTCAAATACAAGGAAAAAATACGGAGTTGACGCTACTCAATGAGTATTTTTAACGACCTAGTTGAGTAAAGTTGCAATAAATTCATGCTAAATCTCCAAAACGACATTGCAGTGCGGTAATTGCGGTAAGCGCGGCCGTTTCTGTTCTTAATACCCGGGGACCAAGTAAAACATCTTGAAAACCTGCTTGGTTTGCTTGGCTGATCTCCTCATCTGTTAAACCGCCTTCAGGGCCGATCAATAATCTAATGCGTAGTTCATTGGCTGGTTTCTCCATTGGTAATGTCATAATGGAATGCTCAGCTTTAGGATGTAAATTAAGTTTTAAAGCTTTTGTTTGCTCATTTATCCAGTCTTTTAAAAACATTGGCTCTGTAACTAAAGGGACAAGACATCGACCACTTTGTTCACAAGCACTAATGACTATTTTTTGCCATTGTTCTCGTTTTTTTGCTAAACGCTCACTTGATAGTTTTACCCCGCAGCGTTCAGTAAATAATGGCGTTATTTTATTCACCCCAAGTTCTACTGATTTTTGTAAGGTAAAGTCCATTCGGTCGCCACGTGAAATGCCTTGACCCAAATGAATATTCAATGGTGATTCGTTATTTACTGCTTCTTGGCTGATTATTTCAACACTTGCCTGTTTCTTCTTTACATCCACTAATTTTGCTGTGTATTGACAGGTTTCTTTGCCATTGTGCAGGTGACCATTAAATAAGGTAACTATGTCGCCTTTATTTAAACGTAAAACTCTCACCATATGACCAAAGGCATCATCAGATAATTTCAC
>DPHE01000011.1:0-6881 GCA_003521815.1 Colwellia sp. | reverse complement strand
TTTTGATAAATTCGTGTTTTGGACATAGTCTACTAAGGCTTACTTTTATGAGTAAGAAGATAGATACAAGATAGGGGTTACGGTGTTAAAAAACAATGGGTGAGCTTAACTATATTTTTTATTTATAAACAAAAAAACCAGCAAAAATGCTGGTTTATACTCAATCCTCAGCGCGAACACTATTTTGCTCACAATTTATCGCTTGCTTTAGATTCCTGCGGCTTTACGCAAATCATCAGCCTTGTCAGTTTTTTCCCAACTAAAGGCAGTAAAGGTATCATCGCCAACGGTCATCTCAAACGGATCACGACCAAAGTGACCATATGCCGCGGTTTGTTGATACATAGGGTGTAATAAGTCTAACATTTTGGTGATGCCATAAGGGCGTAAGTCAAAATGCTCGCGTACTATCTCAACTAATCTTTCTTGACTTATTTTACCTGTGTCAAAGGTATCAATTGAAATTGAGGTAGGCTCAGCAACACCAATTGCGTATGAAATTTGAATTTCACATCTATCAGCAAGTCCTGCAGCGACAATGTTTTTAGCAACATAGCGACCAGCATAAGCAGCGCTTCTGTCTACTTTTGATGGATCTTTACCTGAAAATGCACCACCACCATGACGTGCCATGCCACCGTATGTATCTACAATAATTTTACGACCCGTTAAACCACAATCACCTACTGGGCCACCAATAACAAAACGACCTGTTGGGTTGATGTGATATTTAGTGTTTTCAGTTAACAACTCTGCTGGCAAGACATGTTTAATAATGTTTTCCATTACCGCATCAACTAAATCTTCTTGTTTAATATCAGGGTTATGTTGAGTTGACAGTACGACAGTATCAATCGAAACCGGTTTGTTATTTTCATAAACAAAGGTAACTTGTGATTTAGCATCAGGGCGCAACCAAGGTAAAATACCTGATTTACGCGCTTCAGCTTGTCGCTCAACTAAACGGTGAGAGTAATATAAAGGAGCAGGCATTAAAGTTTCAGTTTCGTTAGTTGCATAACCAAACATTAAGCCTTGGTCGCCAGCACCTTGATCTTCTGGTTTCGAACGATCAACACCTTGGGCTATTTCAGGAGATTGTTGACCAATTAAATTCATAATGCCACAAGTAGCACCATCAAAACCAACATCAGAAGACGTGTAACCAATGTCGCTAATAACATTACGCGTGATCGTTTCTAAATCAACCCAAGCATTTGTACTCACTTCGCCTGAAATAATAGCAACACCAGTTTTTACCATGGTTTCACAAGCAACACGGGCAAATTTATCTTTAGCAATAATAGCATCTAAAACCGCATCAGAAATTTGATCGGCTATTTTATCGGGATGGCCTTCAGAAACAGACTCTGAAGTAAAAAAGTGTTTAGACATAAATCCTCAGCAGATTGCATTTTAGTACCCATCTTTGGGGGTTATATGGCTTAAGCTATATAAAAGCGGCGCTAAAATGTAAACATTGATAGTAATACAATAATAATGTGAAGATTCTACCCTGTTCAAAGTCACTTTTCTAGTTTTTTACGCCTAGACGTCTAAATGGCTTAAGTAATAATAATAAGCATTAGATAAATAGATATTTTTATATTTATGCTAAAATATACCGCAAATTTATCTAATGACGAGATATATCAGAAGTGCCTTATTCAGAATTACTAGCTCCTATTAACGCTTTCTTGAAATGTGAAACTCCTGAATCTTGGGTTGGTGAAGCTAAAAAGCCTGAAAATTTGAATGTTCTTCTTCGTGATCATTTGATTTGTGAATTAAAAGCCTCTCAAAGTGCATTGTTTCTACTTAAACGTTACGCATTAACACCAGCAGGGGGGGAACAATTAACCGATCTTATGAAACCTTATGAGCAATTTACTTATAAGCGGATTGGTAATACTGAAACGCTGAAAGGAATGAATGTTTTAACTAAGTCGATTAAAGCAAAACCTGATTGTTCATATGGACAAGATATGGTTGATAAAATGGTGTTATTGATAAGAGAAGAGTTACATCACTTTTATCAAGTGTTAGAGATCATTGAAGAGAATAATATCCCTTATGATCCTATTCCTGCATCTCGGTATGCAAAAGGGATGCTTAAAAATGTTCGTACATACGAACCCGAAGCGCTTATTGATAAATTGATTATTGGTGCTTATATTGAAGCTCGTTCGTGTGAACGATTCGCGAAAATATCACCACACCTAGCCCCAAAAATTGGTAAGTTTTATTTATCGTTACTTCGTTCTGAAGCACGTCACTATCAAGATTATTTATCACTTGCTGCACAAGTAGCAGGAGAAAAAATTGATATTAGTGAGCGTATTACTCACTTTGGCAAGGTTGAGGCTGAATTAATCGCTTCTCCAGATTCAGATTTTAAATTTCATAGTGGTTCACCGATATAACAGAAAATAATGATAATAAATCAACAAACCCTAGGTCATGATACGTTTAGTAATAAACGACAAGTTACATCCTTTTACTCTATTGTTATAAAAAGGCTTAGTGAGAATATGACCATATAAGAGCTTAGATGAAAATATTAATGTTAGCTCAGGTAAGTCCGATATAAAAGTGAGTTAAGCTTCTCAGTATTTATACACTTTATATTAAGGGTCTATTCATTAATTGCATACTTGTTGGTGTAACCTTAAGCCAAGCCCCTTGTTCATACCAATCGCCCAGTACTATTCGTTTAGCTTCTTTATTATTTGCACTTAATTCATGTATTGCAGGTCTATGGGTATGACCATGTATTAATAACTGGCTATGGTGGTCTTCAAGACACTTAATTACTTCGTCAGGTGTCACATCCATAATATCTTGTGACTTAATAGCTGTTGCCGCTGTACTTTTTTTACGGTAATCAGCCGCTATTTTTTTACGTAAAAATAAAGGTAAGCTTTTTGCTATGGCTTGCCACCACCAGGAGCGTGATTTTTTACGAAATTGTTGGTAACTAATATCACGAGTACACAAGGTATCACCGTGCATAATAACAACATTTTTTCCGTATAAATCTATTAAATCAACCTCAGGTAACAATATCATAGCTGATTTTTTAGCAAAGGGCTGTCCAAGTAAGAAATCACGATTACCATGAATATAATAAATAGCTGTGCCGAGGGTAGATAGGGTAGATAATGCTTTGGCTATCGTTGTTAAATAGGCGCTATCGTCATCATCACCAATCCAAGCTTCGAATAAATCACCTAAAATATAAAGGCGTTGTGCGTGAATGGCTTCATCTTTTAAAAAGCGTAAAAAACAGGCCGTCATATCGGGCCTGTTTTGTGCTAAATGCAAATCAGCAATGAAGTAAGTAACTTCTTGTTTAGTACTATTCACTAGACTATCCATTAGGTTATTCATGAGCTGAAAAGGGTACTAAGTTATTCAACAAGTGCCGATTCAATTAAAATATCGTCTTTTGGTACATCGCCGTGACCATGCATATTGCCTGTTTCCACTAGTGTCATTTTATCTACTACGTCCATACCTTCAACGACTTCGCCGAAAACACAGTAACCCCAACCTTGTACAGATTCACTTTTAAAATCTAAAAAGTCATTATCTGTTAAGTTGATAAAAAACTGTGCTGAAGCCGAGTGTGGCTCCTGTGTACGCGCCATCGCTAAAGTACCACGTTTGTTACCTAAGCCATTGTTCGCTTCATTTTCAATGCTTGCACGAGTTTGTTTTTCTTCTAAACCTGGAGCAAAACCACCACCTTGTGCCATAAAGCCTTTAATTACACGGTGAAAAATAGTGCCATTGTAGTGACCTTCTTCTACATATTGTTGGAAGTTTTTAGCTGTGTTTGGCGCTTTATCAAAATTTAATTCAATTTTAATGTCACCAAGGGTCGTTTTGAAAATAATCATAAGATTCTCTTAAAAAATCGGGCAGACGAGCCCGTGCAAATAAATTTGGCCAAATTGTACCTTAACTTTAGATAAAGTGCATCTGCTATGGTGATCCAAAGAGATGCTTGAGGTACAATCCTTTTTTCAATTTGAATATTCAATATTTTTTAGTGGAGTCGTTAATTCTTATGTTACAGATATACAATACCTTAACCCGTAAAAAGGAAGTGTTTACCCCTATTAACCCCGGTAAAGTAGGATTGTATGTTTGTGGTTGTACTGTTTACGACTTGTGCCACATTGGGCACGCACGCACTTATATCAGCTTTGACAATATTGCCCGTTATCTACGTTTTTCTGGCCTTGAAGTTAATTATGTTCGTAACATTACCGATGTTGAAGATAAGATCATTAACCGAGCCAATGAAAATAATGAGACAACAGAAGAGCTAACAGAGCGAACTATTGCTTACATGCATGAAGATTTTGATGCATTAAATATGGCGCGCCCTGATCTTGAGCCAAGAGTAACTACCCATATGGCTGAAATTATTGCCATGATCGAAACCTTAGTGGCTAAAGAACATGCATATATTGCAGGTGCTGAGGCAGAAGCTACGGGTAAAGGGGATGTGTTATTTAATGTCTCTAGCTATGCTGAATATGGCAAATTAAGTGGTCAAGATTTAGAACAACTACAAGCAGGCTCTCGTGTTGAAGTAGACGATACAAAAAATAGCCCGTTAGATTTTGTTTTATGGAAATCAGCTAAGCCGGGTGAACCAAGCTGGCCATCACCTTGGGGCGAAGGTCGTCCCGGATGGCATATTGAGTGTTCAGCGATGAATGCTAAAGAGCTAGGAAACCATTTTGATATTCACGGTGGCGGCTCAGATTTACAATTTCCGCACCATGAAAATGAAGTTGCACAAAGCTGCTGTGCGCTTGATACGCCTTATGTTAATTACTGGATGCATACGGGCATGGTGCAAATTGATCAAGAAAAAATGTCTAAATCACTGGGTAACTTTTTTACCATTCGTGACGTGTTAGCAAAGTATGATGCAGAAACGGTAAGATTTTTCTTAACAACAGGGCACTATCGTAGTCAATTAAATTACTCAACCGATAATTTGAATCAAGCACGCTCCTCATTAGAGCGTATTTATACCGCGTTAAGAGATGTTGATATTCCAGAATACTTTGTTTTAGATAAACAGTCTGCTTATGTTGAGCAATTTAGTCAGGCTATGGACGATGACTTTAATACCCCACAAGCGATTGCAGTACTCTTTGAAATAGCGAAAGAACTTAATGTGGTAAAAGACAGTGATAAGGAACAAGCAATAGCACTTGCAGCCACCTTAAAATCATTAGGCGCTATTATAGGTTTATTTCAATTATCTCCTTCAGCATTTTTACAAGGTCAAAATGACAATGATGAAGTCGCGATTATTGAAGCACTAATTGTGCTGCGTAATCAAGCGCGTGTTGATAAAAACTGGGCATTAGCAGATGAAGCTAGAGATAAATTAAACGCGAAGAATATTGTGTTAGAAGATAGTGCGGGTAAAACTACTTGGCGTAAAGCGTAGCTCTTCGACTGTTCGTTCCTCGCGTTCAGGATTAGCGTTTTATTCGTTCCTCACACTCAGGGTGAACGGTGTTATTTGTATATCTTGAATATATTAATCCGTTCATTCTTAGCCCGTTCATAATTAGTCTATAGTGCGTTCGTCCTGAGCTTGTCGAAGGAAGCTTGTCGAAGCAAACTATAATGGTCATCCTTAGACAAGCTCAGGATGACCATTATAGTTTGCTAAAGCTCAGCGTGGTTGGTTTTACTTGTCAAACTGCTCACAAGCAATAAGCGTATTTTCAATCAAACTGGCTACCGTCATTGGGCCAACACCGCCAGGAACGGGCGTTATAAACGCGGCTTTAGTTTTAGCAATATCAAAATCTACGTCACCAACCAGTTTCCCTGACGCTAAACGGTTAATGCCTACATCAATTACAATGGCACCCTCTTTAATCCAATCACCGGGGATAAAGGCGGGTTTACCAACCGCGACAACAATTAAGTCAGCATTTCTAACTTTACCTTCAAGATCTTTTGTAAATCTGTGAGTAGTGGTTACGGTACAGCCAGCAAGTAATAATTCTAACGTCATCGGCCTGCCAACAATATTTGAAGCACCCACTACCAAAGCTTCTAAACCATAGGGGCTTGTACCTGTTGATTGGATAAGCTCCATAATTCCTTTTGGTGTACAAGGGCGTAATCCAGGTTGACGCAGGACGAGTTTGCCTACATTAAATGGATGAAAACCATCAACATCTTTCTCAGGGTGAATATGTTCTATGATTAAGTTGGCATCTAAGCTATCAGGTAAGGGTAGTTGCACCAAAATTCCATCGATAGTGTCATCTTTATTGAGTTCATCTATTAATTGGTATAACTCATCTTGCGAGGTTGTCGGAGATAAATCATACGAGCGAGAAATAAAGCCTACTTCTTCACACGCTCTGCGCTTACTTCCAACGTAAACTTGAGAAGCCGCATCGCAACCCACTAGGATAACAGCTAAGCCAGGGACTCTTTGACCACGATTAACACGTAGGCTAACTTTTTCTCTTACTGAGTCTCTTAGTTGTTTTGCAATGCTTTTGCCGTCAATTAATGATGCCGTCATAATACTTATATTTGACCTTAAATATTGAATTTAAATAATAGTGAGAAAACAGCGCTATTTTGCCATAAAGTAAGACTTAGTAGTAGGCATAAATTAAAGATAAAATACTTACGTGTTTTAACTGCTGTCCATCATAATATTTTATGATGGACTAAATAAATTATATCAAGCCAAATGAAGGTGTTTCTATTCAACAATTGACCAAGTTGCATTAAAAGTAGGCGAACACGTTTTTTTTAAAAAAAAAGGTTTGACTGGGCTGACGCAAATCGGTAATATCCGCATCCGTTGAAAGCAGCTA
>DPHE01000096.1 GCA_003521815.1 Colwellia sp. | reverse complement strand
ATAACTGAGTAATAAAGCAATGAGTGGAATGAGAAACACCGCTAAACTAGCTAAACTAGCCACGGTGGTTGAAAGTGATGTAACACCAACAGAACCCGATGCCGCAGCGCCAAAATAGGTTAAACCAACAGATAACAAGGCAAAAATTAGAGTGATTGATACTAGCCAGCGATTTCTAAATCCATCATAAAATTCTTTATTAGCAACGGTTAACATTTCTTTCATGAGTCCTGCCCTCCTTGAATTTTTTGCTGAAAATCGAACTCATGCTTCTCAAGAAAATGTTGATACACTTGTTCTAAGTTCGCTGATTCAACATTAAGATCGTTAAGCCCTTTTAGGCTTAGAAGTTGTTTTAATACGGCCAATTTGTCTTGCTCCGGTACCATCAAGGTGTTTTGACAAGGACCTGTTACAAAGCTATTTAATGTTACGTTTTTCGCAATAGCATAATTTAACCCTGAAGGTTTAATAACAACCGGTAAAGCGGCTTGTTTGCGTAATTCGTTCAACGTTCCCATCGCTAATAACTTTCCAGAAGATAAAATCATTGCTCGATCAATATGTTGCTCTACTCCGGGTAAAACATGAGAGCATAAAATAACACTTGAGCCATTTGATTTAAGTTGGTCAACCGTTTTATAAAAATCTCGGGTTGCAATAGGATCAAGACCTACTGTGGGTTCATCAAGTAGTAATAATTTTGGCTCACCAATAAAAGCTTGTGCTAGCCCAAGGCGCTGACGCATACCTTTTGAATAAGTTTTCACTTGGCGTTTCATCGCATAGGTAATACCTACTTGCTCTAACAAATCTATCGCCTGCTTTTTACAGTCTTTATTCGAGAATCCTTTTAACTTTACAAAATAAGTAAGTACTTCCAAGCCCGTTAACTGTTCATAAAAACTCACGTTTTCAGGTAAGTACCCTACTTTACTGCGACAATGCCACGCTTCTTTTGAGTCAGGAGCCATGCCCATTACTGTCACACGACCTTTACTTGGTGAAATAACACCTAAGATTAGCTTCATCATGGTTGTTTTACCTGCACCATTATGGCCAAACAAACCGAGCACTTCGCCTTCATTTAATGACATAGTCATAGAGCTTAATACTTCTAGTTGACCATAGGTTTTACCTGCCTCAACTAATGAGACTAATGGGGGATTCATAATTTTTTTTCCTGTAAAGACGCTATCTTTAGGTGACTAGCTAACGATACTGTTTTTGCATTTGTATTATCTTTAACAAAATGAGGTGCCATTAACGGGTAGCTATCTTTAACACCTCGCGGCTTTAATACCGGAAACTGTTTTTGCACCCAACGTAAAATTAAAATAGCCGAGCTATCCATGATTATTTTCATTTCAGGATACTGCCACACTAATTTATCAATACCATCATTGGGTTCAAAAATAGCATCGCCAATACCGTCATTATTCATATCCCAACCGAGATAGTTACTCCAGTAATTACCGCGCCCATCCTTGCTCCACTCTTGTTTTTTATTTGAAACATACTTCACTTGCGTTGGGTTATTAATAAAACTATTACCAAAAATTTTTATATGTTCTGATCCTGCGGTTAAATGAATACCTATTTCGGCAGTATCAATAATATTATTTTCTAATGTGTTATAACCAGAATTATAAACAAATAAACCTTTGCCATGACGACCTAACACCTTATTTTCTGGTTTAGTCCATACATTTTTAACATGATTATTGGTAAAGGTTGATTGCGTAACAAAATTCAATAAAAAACCATAATCTTCACTGTCAGTCGTTTTATTACCCGTGATGGTTAATCGCCTCGAACTCATTAGTGCATAACCGGCCCTAGTGCTGTAGGCGGTATTATTTTTCACGGTATTATCATATGAATACATATAGTGAATACCATAGCGTAAATGATGCATGGTATTTTCTTCTATCAGATTATTTTGACTAGAGATAACATAAATACCATCACGCGTTTTATGGGTTTCATTATTAAAAACATGGCTATGTGTTACGTTCGCTATTTGAATACCATTGCCTCTATCCGCAGAACGCAATATTAGGTTTCCTTCAATTTTATTATTGAAAACTTTGGCATTGGTAACCTGATTTAACCAGATACCAAAACCATCTCCTGATAAGGTGTTATTTGAAATAACTAAACCATCAGCTTTTTTATTAGCCACTTTTTCATGAGAGTAAATACCTGAATTTTGCTCAGTGAGGTCATCGCCCCAATTAACAATAGTTAGGTTATCAATAGTAATATGTGTATTTTTTAGAACAAGTGCGTGTCCGTTCCCCTGAGCATCAATTATGCTACCTTTTTTACCACGTAATGTGATCTTTTTGGTAACAACAAAGTTACCAAAATATTGGCCCGCACTTAACGTAAGGGTATCGCCATCTTGACTAGCATCAAGAAAATTTTGAAGATTATCAGTAGCCACTACCGTAAATTCTTCCGCAAAGAGATATTGACTGGCACTACACATAAAAACGAGTAGTATTAAGAGCATAGGTAGTTTTTTATTCGTGAATAACAAGGAGAATTCATCACTGAGTTTTAAGATGATGGCAGCATAACATTTTAAACTATTTATCTATTGATCTGAAATAAAAAGTTAACTAATAGGCGTTGACCACTTAACAACATGCAACTAGGGCCTAGTAAGCGAAACACCTTTGTCAATAGACTTTTAATGGGTATAGTTCACCATGACACCAAACCAAGAATTTAATATCTCAAGTATATGCGTTCGCATGAGATAGTTTCTTTTAGCTTATGAGGTTGCACTGTTATACAGACAAAAAAATAGGCTACAACCGCTGTTGTAACCTATTAAATAGAAATGAATACTATTGAAAAATTGTTCAATACATTACCAAAATCAACATTAATTACTTTATTGATTTATTCAGGTCATTTATCAATTAGTTAACACTAACGCGAGCAAATTTACGTTTACCCACTTGGTATACGGCTTTACTTCCACTGGTGAGTGTTAAACCTTTATCGGTGATTTTTTCACCATCAATTTTAGCAGCACCTTGTTTTATCATACGGTATGCATCTGAAGTGCTACCGACTAAACCCGCTTCTTTTAATAAGTTAGCAATGGCTATTTCACCATTTTCAGGGCTAAGTTCAAATTCTGGCATTTCATCGGGCATAGCACCTTTTTGAAAACGATTAATAAATTCATCATGCGCGGCTTGTGCACAAGTTTCATCATGAAAGCGAGTAATAAGCTCTTTCGCTAAATCAATTTTTACATCACGTGGATTTTTACCATTTTCAATCTCGGTTTTATAACCTTCAATTTCAGCCAAAGGTTTAAAGCTAAGTAGTTCATAATAACGCCACATTAATACATCAGAAATCGACATGATTTTACCAAACATATCTGAAGGGCTATCCGTAATACCAATATAGTTACCTAAAGATTTCGACATTTTCTGCACACCGTCTAATCCTTCAAGCAATGGCATCATCAGCACGGTTTGTGGGCGTTGTCCTTCACTTTTTTGTAATTCACGTCCCATTAGTAAATTAAACTTTTGATCGGTACCACCCAATTCTACATCAGCTTCAAGCGCGACAGAATCCCAACCTTGTACTAATGGATACATAAATTCATGAATCGCGATGGCCTGGCCGTTAGCATAACGTTTTTTAAAGTCATCACGTTCCATCATACGAGCAACAGTTTGACGAGAAGCAAGCTGTAACATACCCGCAGCACCTAATTTGTCCATCCACGTAGAGTTAAAGGCAACCGTTGTTTTTGCTGGATCTAAAATTTTAAATACTTGCTCTTTATATGTTTCAGCATTGGCTAACACATCTTCTTTAGTAAGTGCCTTGCGCGTAACATTTTTACCGGTTGGATCACCAATCATGCCCGTAAAATCACCAATTAAAAAGATAACTTCGTGGCCTTGTAACTGAAACTGACGTAATTTGTTAATTAATACGGTGTGACCTAGATGTAGGTCCGGCGCTGTTGGGTCAAAGCCCGCTTTGATTTTTAATGGTTTACCTGTTTTTAATTTCGCTAGCAGCTCATCTTCTACTAATATTTCTTCCGCACCGCGTTTTAACTCTGCAAACGCTTGACTAACATCGGTCATCTTTAGCTCCATAGCCTAGGTAATATTCATTTCAATAGCCGAATTCTACTCACTTTATTCACGACATAAAAGAATAAAAACCATTGTGAGCTTATTTTTATAAATCTTTTATAAAAAATTTGATATAGTGCAGCTTAATTAGCGACAGTTATCGTATATCAGTTACCATCTAACAAACAAAAATCTCCGTGAATAAACAACAAATAATACAACGTCAATTAAAAAACCTGCAGGGAATACTGCTGAGTTTTCGCGACATGTTTCTGCGCCTTCCCAAAAAACATCGCTTGTTCATTGTATCAATCAGTGTATTTCTATTGCTGTTGATGATATTACCAACCGAGCAAGAACTAACCACACAAGATGCCAGTAACAAGGGCTTTGCATTAGGTAAGCGCTACCAAGTTGCCATGCCTCAACAAGCCAGCACTTCAATCACTGATAGCACGATAAAAATCCCATCGATTAAAGATACGGTTATACGTGAGGCTTCCTCTCCAAGTGCGATAGTGAGCACGGTTAATTCACAACAACAAAATAATATTTCTTGGCAAACAGCAAAAGTACGCAGTGGCGATTCAATAGCAAGAATATTCAAACGCTTAGGTTTTAGTGCGCAAGAAACTTACGCGGTAAGTACTGCTCAAGGTAAAGACAGTAAATTACTACTGAAGATCAATGTCGGAGATACGTTGCGCATAGCGCGTAATGACAAAAATAGAGTGACCGCGTTAGAATACCCATTATCAAAAATAGATACCTTATATATCAATCTCGTTGGCGATAAATTTCAATCACATAAAGAATCTAAAACGGTCGAAATTCGTCAAGCTTTCGCTCATGGTACTATTAGTTCAAGTTTTTGGAATGCAGGAACTATTGC
>DPHE01000035.1:63306-68291 GCA_003521815.1 Colwellia sp. | reverse complement strand
TGATATTATTGGCTCTGATCGTTCACATGCTCCGGGAAATATAAAATTTAGACAATACTTTAAACAAAATTTTAATGATCTATCTGATGTTGTTACTTTTCACGGTTTTGTTGACGATAAAACCTTGGACCGTTTTTATAACAATGCCGATCTGTTTGTTGTGCCTTCTGTATATGAATCATTTGGTTTAATTTATGTTGAAGCGATGATGTATGGTTTACCTTCTATTGCGACAAAAGGTGGAGGGATCCCCGAAGTTATTACTGATGGTGTTGATGGTTTTACCACTGACATTAATAGTAGCGAGCAAATAACTGCGCGTGTAATGGAGTTTACTAATAATAAAGCTTTGTTAACTAACATGGGAATTGCAGCAAGAGAGTCTTTTGAATGCAAGTTTGATTATTTGATCATGTCTAGAAATACAGAGATATTATATAAAGCAACAAGTGTCGGATATCACAGTTAAAAGCTATATAACCTATGGATAGAAATTTATGAAAGTACTTTTATATACACCATCAGCTCGAATAGGTGGTGTTGAGGTTTGGAGCTTTACCTACTTTAGTCAGTTAATAAAGCAAGGTATAGCAGCAACATTATTTTCTGGTGAATCAGGTGTTTTGGTTGATAGTTTGTCTGTTGATGAACGAAGAGAGTTAGTTATCGGCTCTTTTGCTGAACTCATTTGTTATATTGAAGAAAACTCTGTTGATATTGTCCATTTTCCATCACAAGCGATAGATGATGGTGCAGGCTTTATAAAAAAGTTATTTCCACAGATTAAAGTGATTGTTACCTGTCATGGTGCAATTCCTATAGGTTGGTCATCAAAGAATTGTGATCAAATTATTTCAGTAGCGCAATGGTTGTGTGAACCCTCCTCGCGTATTTCAGGGATGACGGTTCCTTATATTTATAATGGGATAGATTTCAATAAATTTAATACTTCTAATAATAGTGAAAAGGAAAATGGTAAGCCAATTGTTTTATGGGTTGGTCGTGCTGATGACGAAATAAAAGGTTTACGAGTTATAACAAATATTATTGATGATATAAAAAAATTAGGGTTTGATATTTGGGTTATTACGCCAAGTAAAATAGATGAATTAAAAGACAACTCATTACAAAAAATAGCAAGTAAAGTTGATGTATGGAAATCAGTAGAATATAAAAACATACCCAATGTTTTTAGAACAGTAGCAAACCTAAATGGATTGTTGTTAATGACATCAAAACGCGAAGGACTCGGTTTAGTTGCCATTGAAGCTCAAGCATGTGGTTGCCCAGTAATAGGCCCTAACCATACGGGCATACAAGAATCAGTAATAGATAAAACGTTATTGTATAACGGTGAATCAGAAATACTTTTGCTTATTAAAAACCTGTCTTTGGATTCGGATTTTCGGGTAAAGAGGGGACGGGAATTATCTTTTGAGGTGGAAAAAAATTTCGATTTAGAAAAAATGACGTCCCACTATATAGAATATTACCAAGCATGTTTTAAAAACAAACCAAAAGTTTTAGAAAAAAGTGATAGAACACTAAATAAAAAAATACGGGGAGTTATTGCTAGGGTTAAATACGAAAATTATTCCTTTAGAGAACATGTTTTTATAACGACTCAAAAAGTAGTCAAAGAACTAAAACAAAAAAAACAATTTGTGTTATCAAATAAACTGAAAAAACAGTCAACTCTGTATCTTTATTTAATTTATAGGAGCTAGTACTTGAAGAATTTATTAAAATTATTATATAGAATGTTATTGCCCAAACGCTTACTTCCTCATGTTGATTTGTTTTCTAATATCCGCAAGTTAAATGATGATAAAAATACCTTAAATGAAAAAAATGTATTAATAGTTGCTCCACATATGGACGATGAAATTATTGCGTGCGGTGGTGTAATGCAGCAATATGTGAAAAAAAGTGCCAATATTACTGTTGTTTTCATGACAGATGGTAGTGAAGGTAACCCTAATTATGATCCAGTGAAGCTCGCTAAACTTCGTAAAGAAGAGTCGCGTCATGCTTGTGGCTTGTTGGGAGTTACCGATCTTATATTTTTAGATAATATTGAGAAAAGTTTTAAAAATAATGAAGAAAATAGAAGCGCCATTAAAAATTTGGTAGAAGAAAAAAATATTGAGGCTATATTTTATCCCATGGCTTTTGATGGTAATCGAGATCATGTTACAACAAGCTGGATAGTGCTTGATGCACTTAAAAATTTAAAATCTAATCTTAACCTTTACGGTTATTGTGTTTGGTCACCGATAATTCCAACGCTTACGGTAAATATAGATGATGAAATAGAGCAAAAAATTAAAGCAATGGAGCTGTTCAAAACACAACTTGAACAGTTTGATTTGATTGATATGACACTATCTAACTCACGTTATATGGGTTACGTATATGGCATGTGGAAGGGACATTCAGAAAACTTTATAGCGGGTACAGTTAAAGAGCATGAACGGTTATCAAGGTTAATTTCTTAGTACAAATAAGTAGTAAGGTGACATTATAATAATGATCTAATTGAATGACTCTTATTTAGTCGAAGCGAGTGTTGATCTAATGATTTTTTCTAGTTCATGGCATTTATTGTTTATACTTTTATAGTTTTTTTGTGAAATCATTGCTTCTACATTTGTCATACTTGTCAAAGAGTTCACTTTCAAGGGTGGTTGTTCATAATCAATAGAAGAATTATAATCCCAAAATTTAAAGCCAGCACCAGCAACTTTATCAGACAATTCAATCCAAACATTAGGGATATTTAATGAATCAGCAACAATGATACGGTGTAGGGATGAAGAAATAATTAATTCACACATAGAAATATTTTTTGTCACATTTTTTGCGCTATCTTGAACATCAATAACATAGCCTTTTGAACCTAAAAAATTTTTTATTGTTTTAATCCAAGGGTGTTGTTTATCAACATAATGAGGGATTAGTCCAATAGTATATTTTTTATTTTGCTTTAAAATCAAAAATTTTGCTAATAAACCAAGATCACCGGTTAGAGTCTCTGTTGATAATTGAAGATTGCTTTTAGTTAACTCACCTCTTACTGATACAAACTTAGCGGCAGGTAACTCTCTTGGTTTATCATACATCAACCCAGTCCCTAAAATAATCCCTTTATAGTCTTGTGGTAGCATCTCTATGAGACTACCTACCGCAATTATATCGGCTGTGTCTGCAGAGGTGTTTATTGATGTATAACCATAGGTATTAAAAATTTCAGGTGTTAATAAGTCACCAAAATTTTTAGTTTTTGCCCACCAAAAAGCATTAATGCCATTATTTAATAGCTTGGCACGCATTAAAATAGAGCCTTTTATAATTTTTCTGCTAACTTGGCTAAAGTTCATACTAAATCCACAATTATTTTTTTAATATTAAATCTCCCAAGATATGCTTGTATAAATAGGGGTTGAAAGGATTAAATAGGAAGCATTTAATCAAGCAAGGTGAATACTTTAAATACATCCCATCCTCATAATAATCTTTTGCAAAATATAGGTAGTGATAGGAAAGCCCTTTCAAAAATTCTATATTGGTGAGTAGGTTATATTCTTTTTTTAAAATTGAATACGCAATAGCTTCATCAAACTTCTTGCTTTTTTGTTTTTGTATAATAGATTCATGCTCTCGCCTGACAAGGCTAAGTGGTTCATCAATACCGTAGAATTTGGCTTTTTTAGATAGTAATAAATAAAAAAGAAAATCTTCACCCGTTTTCATTCTCGGATCAAATTTAATATTTCCAATTACTTCTTTACGTATTAATGTTGTGCCGATATAAAAAAACAAATGCCGTTTAAATATTTTTTGATGCATTTCTGTTTTTTCTAAAGCTCCTGAAAATGCATGACCCCATGAACCTAGTTCTTTAGTAATGGTGTTTTCTACTAAAATTTTACTGTAAATTAAGCCAATATCATGGTGGTTCTCTAGGATGAAAACTTGCCTCTCAAGCTTATCAATAAGAAATCTATCGTCTGAATCTAAAAAGGCAATATATTCCCCTTGTGCTGCTTCAAGTCCTGTATTTCGAGCAATAGACACACCTTGATTTTCTTGAAATATATACTTAATACGAGTGTCTTTTTTTTGATAGCTATCAATATGTGTTTTTGTATTATCGGTTGAGCCATCATCAACAATGATTATTTCAAAGTTTTGAAATGTTTGCTCTAAAACACTATCAATAGCATCTAATACTAATTTATTTCGATTATACGTTGGTATAATTACACTGACTTTAGGTGATAGGTTGTAGGTGGTGTTTTTCAAAGTGATATTATCCATTTTAAAAGTTTGGCTATTCTTTTACTTCATTACTCAACAGGAAAAAAAGCTTTTTTCTTTAAATTTAAAGAAGGCTTCTCTATTGCAAACCATGAGAAAGTGGCTAAAAAAATAGTTGAAAATAATATAATAGCGACAGTCACCCATTCATTTGAAAAACGCCAATCGGCGGCTAAAAATATCAAGGTATTGACCACGGGCATGTGGTAAATATACAAGCCGTAAGAAATGTCTTGGTGTTTTAATAAATTCCGACTTAGGTTAACCCTAGTGTAAGCTAACGAAAACACCATACAAGCTAGTGGGAAGAATAGCCAAGGACCTATCCCATTACCGAGTGTGGCATGATATTGGCTGTATAATATATATGTGTAAGTTAAATAAAGACTAAATAAAGCTAACCCTTTACCCGAAAAATACTGATATAAAAGATCAAAGTTTTTTTGACAAAAAATACCGACTAAAAACATATAAAAATAGGGGGCGAAGGTAACCCCAACTATTTTATAAACAAGTAAGTCGCGGTAATCCAAGCGGTATTGATAGAACCATAAATTAATAGACATAAATATTAATATTAATATTATTAGCTTTTGATTTACATTCCCTTTGGTAAAGAACCTTTTATATAATAAGGGAGTAATAATATAAAACTGTAGTTCAAT
>DPHE01000035.1:56536-62978 GCA_003521815.1 Colwellia sp. | reverse complement strand
AAACAAAACCAAAGCCCTGGAAATATTCGTAAAATACGGTTAACGGCATAATTTTTGATTTTTGGGTTTATTTCGTATGATTTAGAAATTAAAAAACCACTAATGAAGAAAAAAAGTGGTACTCCTGGAATCGCATGAATAAATTGAAATAAGCTACTTTGTTCCATGCTTAAATCAGTTAACTCTACAGCGTGGCCAAAAACAACTTGTAAGGCAGCTAAAAGCCTTAGTAGGTCAAAATTATTAAGTCGAAATTTATCCATAAAAGTTCTATTACACTGTAAATTTTAAAATAATATAAATAAAAATCAATATCATCATTGCCGTTATTAAAATACCTTTAAGGGCTTTTTTATAATCAATTAGTGAATCTTTATTGATTATTTTTAAAAATCGTTGATAAGAGGCTATTGCCATTCCTGCTACCATAAAATAAACGATAAATCGGTGCCTTGTTAAAAAAAATGCCGTCATGGCAAAGCCCGATAGGGAGTAGAAAAGAGTGGCGGATAACATTGCTTCAGACTTTAGTTTCTCAGTAATTTTGTCATGGGAAACTGTTTTGGTGTACATAATCACTGAAAATCCCATAAATAAGGTTAAAAGCAATAATGTACTCCACAGTATATAGCCCGTTAAACCAAGCTCAGCCGCTATTTGAATATAGGTGTTATGCGCTACTCTCACGTGATGTTCCATAAAGTTATTGCTACCAACGCCAAATAGTGGGTTAGCTTTAAGCATTTCAAGCCCGTCCCACCAAGCCCATAAACGCCCCATAGCGGAAGCTTCTTGTGAGCTTACTGCTCTAAAAGTTGAGGCAAAAAATAATGCCGGCGGTGATAATATTAACCCTGCGATTATTGCTTTTGCTCCCCCAAAACGAATAAGTAAATATAGGCCTGTCATTCCGGCTAAAGCTATCATAGTGCCACGTGAATTGGTCATATAAATGCCATAGAGTAAGAGTATGAAAGTGGTTAAACCTAATGTTTTCTCTATGGCATTCGATTTGGCTAAAAAATAGAGAGAAAATGGAATATTCATCATAAAAAATACGCCTAAGTCATTAGGATCTTGGAATATTCCTAAGTACCTTATGCGTCCATCTTCAACATAATTAGTGCCAGACCAACCAAAACCATCAACTGAATTTTGCTGTACATAGCCATTATGTATAAAAATGATGGCAGCAATTAAGGATAACCACATGAACACTTTTTGTCTGAAGGCCGAGGTATAAACAACAGAAAAAACAAACAAAGGTACTAAGCCACTATTAATGTACATATTGGCCTCAGTAACCCCCTCACCAAGCCAGCCATTAAGGCCGCCTGAAATTACAGTAACGGGGTATATGCCCAAAACAAGATAATGTTGAGGCATTAGCTGAATAGGTCTATGTGCAAGTAGTATTACTATTACTAACAACACACTTAATATTGCAATAATAGGAAAGCCATTAAGTGGTTGAAATAATTCTTGGGGTCTTACGAGAACAAAAAAAGTAAATAAGAGTGTTAAGAAAAAAGCGAAAGTGGGATTTGTATTTTCTTCTATTGGACTTTGTCTTTTAAAACTACTCATATACGGCCTTTTGACGTAAGTAGTTTTAAACCCTGCTTGGCACGATATAGGGCGAGCCTAATTAAATTTAATTTATTTGAGGTTAACATGGTTATATCGATAAGTTCATCACCCCGTTGAGAAAAGTGACTTTTATAATCTTTTTTTGTTGATTTAAGTAAGTTATATTGTTGAATATTCTGCTCCTTGCAATATTGAATAAGCAATAGGTGGTTCAATAGCCCAGGTGATAAATTGGGTTTATAGCGTTCATCCATTCCGCTTTGGTAAAAATATAACGTGTTATGCCATTTAATTGAGTAGTTCACTGAGATTGTTTGGTTCTCAATTTGTATGGCGGATAGAACAACTATTCCTTTTTCAACGTACTGTTTAATGAAGCGTCTATGAAACGCATAAAAGTAATTATTTGCAAATACGCCAGGTTTGTTTTTTTGTTGCCAGTGTTTTTGATGTAATTCTACTAATTGATCATATAACTTAAGCGCTTGTTTCTCTTCATTCGCGATAATAAATTCACAATGTTGAGTCTTGCTAACTTTTTCAAAGGTGTTAAATATTCGCTTTTTCTTTTTTAAGAAAGACTTTGAATATTGACAAGTATAGGCTAAATTTATGTAAAATTGATAACCTGTTATATATTCTTTGTAAGCTATTGTTTTCGCTTGTAACTGCTGACAAATAGCATACATGAGAGAATGTTTATTTAAATCCTTAAAATTGAATTGAGTGATATCAGTTAAGTGACTTAGTTTGAAGGAGAGCAACTCAATTATTTTTTGTTTATGCTGGGTTGAATAAGCAATATCAATAAATTCTGACGCGACCTCGCAATTTTCAGGTTCATTAGTGGCAATAAAAGAGAGGGTTTTTGCAGTGATACCCCATTTACTATTGGTACAGATATAAAAAGGGGCTATAGCAACATAGGTACCATTATATAAAACACACATTATTTTTAATTCAACGATATAATCTTGGTAAGTTTGTAACCATTGAGTTAACCACTCCCAAGACATAAAACATTGTACTGACTCTTTTTTTTCGGCAGTAGCCTCTATTAAAGTGCGCCATTCATTTTCAAGCATAATAGCTTGCTTAATATCGGTTATTGTTTCAACTGTATATAAGGATGGCATAAAATAAAATTCGTTAGAGAAGCAGAAATAGATAAGCATTAAATTCAGCAATGCTTCTTTTTTTAAGTAGCTTAACCACGGGCAGACTTAACTTACCTTGATTAGACATAATATATTTATAGGCTATTTTTGACGAGCCTTTATCGATTTTGTAATCTTTTTGCCATTTATCTAAGGGGAGGTAATGCTCATCATTCAGCGCAATAAGGTGTCGTCCATAACCATACAAATTATTATTAGCGGTAAAAGGTACCACCTCGGTTTTATTCTTAGCGCTGAAATCAACAGGCAATACATCATAGATCCCCCTGAATGCATCTTGAGAAATCATGATGTTATTCGTAAATGAATTTTTACCACCAGAGTTTTTTATATTAACTGCCCACTTAGCGCGTTTAGCCATAATCATCAAATTATCAGATACGTTGATTAGGCTTGAACCAACAGCACCATCACCTTTAAAAATTGAAATGCCAGCGGCTTTGTTGTTAATTATAATGTTATTGTTAATGTTTCCATCAACAACGCCATCTAAGTTAATAGCACTACCGCCCACTAAGCCATTACCACTGAAATAGTTATTAGATATTTCTACATTCGATATTATTCCATCCCCTTTGACGTTTGCTGCTCCTCCCATGCTAAGGTCACCATTTATTTGGACTCCGCAGCCATTAAAATTTTGTATAAAATTAGACGTGATTTTAACATTGTCACCGCTGTTAGAATGATATATACCGTGTTGCTCTGCGGGGCCTACAATGATGTTGTTTGCGGCTGTAAAATAATTTGAGTGGTTGGTAAATATTCCCCATACAGCATTATTAGTGAGTTTATTACTCTCGAGTATAATGTGGTGACTATTGTTAACTCTAATGCCTGCTCGGGGTGAATGGTTAATCTTGAATCCGGTCAGTATTAAATAAGATGATTTTTTGATCTCTACTAGATCTTTAGACTTTTTAGGGTTTAATGAAACCTCTGCTTTACCAATAGAAAACGAACCATTAAAGGTAATCGGCTGCTCAACTGTTCCGTGAATGTTATTTAGGGTGAAGGCAGGGTAAACACCTTTTTCAAAATAGACAAAATCACCTGGGCTTAGTTGTTTTAACAAAAAAGAGTTTAAAGCACAGGCATTACTTTTATTACAAAGACAGCTTTGTTTTGTGCAATAGTCACGGAGTGGTGAAGGAGGCGATATCCAATACTCTTTTGCATATAATGGCTCGGTATAGCAGATGAAGATAATGCAAAAAACACTCGTTTTTATTAACGTGTAAAAATCCATTTTTAAATTTCCAGTAAAAGCATTAAATATTCTTAAAATCATTTAAGAATATTGTTAATCTTGTTTGCTCAAGTTCACAGTTTGTTTTACACGGGATGCTAATCCAATGTAATTTTGTTGCTTTTTTCCCTGATATCCCCACTTTAATTCTAGCAATTTTAAACATTTCTTTATTAGCAAACAGTTGAGTGTTAATTTGTAATGTTGTGGCGATTAAGCTTTTTTGAGCTTTTTGCTCTACTGTGACAATATTCCATTGTTTATATTGATAGCTATTATTTATTTTCCAACTATCAGGTGCTATTTTATTATTATAAAAGGTTGGTTTTGCATCTAAATCATAACCAGAAAAATTATAAGTTTTCATCAATATGTGAGTGTCCTCAATGGTTAAAACATTATCACTAACATGGGTGTAGTATTGAACAAAAGGCTTCAATTCTCGTTGCTTGTGATATTTTTCTAATGATTTTGATATTAAGTGCTGATCAGAGATTAAGTTGTTTGAAATAGTCGTAGAGCTAATTAACAAACCGATTAATACTAATAGTATTGTTGATAAATTGATTTTTTGTTTTAATTTCAATATTGACGGAGTGAGGTCTTCAGTTAAATGATTGCCAAAAACAAATAATATAACCATAAAAGGAATAAATATATACCAACCAAAATTATTATGATCAACCATTAAGTCGCTGGTCATATTGGTATATTGGCCAATAACTATTAATAATGTTATTCGTATCCAATTAGTAATTAAAGCACCCATAATTGCGACGGCAATAAACAGGGTAATATTACGAATATTTTTCATGTGAAGAAATACAAATAAAGAACTAATAGCAATCGAGACAATAAAGTATCGTAAACCACTGCAACCGCCTGCAATCTCAAATACCCCCGCAGGAATAAAAACAAAATTACCTTCAACATAAGTAGGTATGCCGGTAAAACTCATCATGAAGTTAACAGCATTAACCGACATACTTTGTAATATTACGGCTAATGGTCCCCACATCGGAATGATTAAAATGAGAAAAGCAGCAGGAAATATCACTCGCCAATGGTATTGATACAACATAATGATTGCAGAAATAATAATACCTAAGCTTGTAAGCCAATAACCCACACTTATTTGTGCAGATGCGGTAATGAAAAGCCCATAACAGGAAGAAAAAAACAATAAAAAGCCAAACACTGAAAAGTGAGCTCTATATACAAGTAACTTATCATTTTGTAATTGGTAATATAAATACAAGGTAATGAACGGAATTAAATAAGCATGCGAATACGTACCGTCATCAAAACTATGGCGCCAAAGTGTCGTAATAACAGGAAGGTTCAACAACATAAAGAGCAGTATAAGTATCATTATTCCAATGATAGGGCTATTGTATTTTATTTTTCTTATCAGAGTTATATTGTTTAGCATAGATTTAATTACCATGAATGGTTTTATATTCTTCGAATTTTATGCCAAAAAATCCTGAAATGGTTCCTGCAAAAGAACAAAATCTAAACAAGCCATTAACTACAGTAGTTTTGTTAAAGGTTATTAACCCCACTAAACAGTAAACTAATCCCCTAACAAACCGGGTTCCTGCCATTATTAAGCAATAAAATACGGCCAATAAAAATGAGTCTTCAAATAAATGACTACGAGTAAAACCTATGCCTGAGCGAAATCCTCGGCGTAAAAACCATTTTATAGTTGCCCGTGATTTGGGGAATTCTTCAATAACAGGAGCGTCAGTATAAAAAGCTTTAAAGCCTGCTTTATGACATTTTAGTGAAAAATGATAATCACTGGCGCCTGTCATCGCAAAGCGTTTGTCAAATGCGGGGGTGATTTTTTCAAGTACATGACGGCATATCAATAAGTTATTAGTGTAAAATTTATTAACAACATCACCTTCTTTCAATGGGTTTTTTCCGTAGATTAATTCAACCGCCCATGAGGGTGTGTCTTGTTCTCCAACAGAAAGAATATGACTAGTGACTACGTCAGCATTATATTCTTTCTGTTTATTTAAAAGCTTTTGCGCCCAATCATTCTCAGCAGGCCACTCATCGTCATCAATAAAAAAAAGATATTGAGCATCCGTTTGAAGAAACTCAGTGACGCATTTATTCCGTGCGGCAACAATCCCTGCTGTTTTTTCACAGGCGTATGTTATTTTAAAAGGACTGATAGAAGAGGCTTCATTAACAATATCTACGGCTGTTTGTTCGCTTGCATTATCAACCACTAGAATATTTAATAATGTATTTTTATCAACACTTTGTTTGGTTAATGATTCAAGTAATCGTTTTAACCAGATCGGCCTACGGCATGTTATTATTGCGATCGTTGCGGAGCGGGTATGTAATTCCATTTTTTTATGTAAGTCCATTTTTTAACATCCTATTGCGATTTTTTAGTATC
>DPHE01000035.1:50507-56379 GCA_003521815.1 Colwellia sp. | reverse complement strand
ATTTTTTAGTATCCTATTGCGATTACAGCACTACGCGAAGTAGCTTCTAATGTTTTTAATTTTATGTCATCTATCAATACACTGCCTCCATAGTAATTAATATATGGCTCACCAATCATAAAATAATCGGGATAAGCGCTATTGATAGGCCAAGAGGTAAATTTTTGTCCTAGGAAGGTTTGCACGTGGTTATCTATACAGCGGGTATCTAGCTCTTCTGGTGTTTGGTTGTAATGGAATATACAGTTTTTATGAAGATCTATTTTATTTTTGTATGTAGTTTGACCCACATTTTTAAACCTACCTGTAATTGAAAACTGATAAAAGAGGCTAGTTCGTGTAAACGTAACCGTATACCATTCATTAGGTAAATAATTATCTATAGGTGTATCTGAAATTTTTTGCCAGCGTCTATCAACATAACGAATAAATTTTTTACCCAAAGCGGTATGTGTGTCACTTGTATCATTAAGCGCAATAACGTTTACCGTATTCTGGTCATTTTTTCTATTCCAGCTATTAATAACAAACTTACGATGGTGATGGCCCCATATGTTGTTACTGGGCTTTGGTAACTTATCTACTAGGGCGAACCAATAAAAGCCGTTATGTCCAACACTTGAACCTTCTCTCCAAGGGCCTGGCATTTCATTTCCATCACTATATCCCGTCAACTCACTTTCATCGCCGTAATTAATGAAGCCGATTTTGAAACTGAGTGCATATTTTTTAGGTAAAGCCTTTTTAGGGCGTAATATCACTGCATCAGTATGAGTGGGGGTGCTTAATTTTAATACCTTGTTATTGGCGTTGAGGGGATCTATTACTATATCTAGATAATCTATGAGTATGGGCTCCTTTGTTCTTGTATATATCTCAGCTGTTAACCAATTATTTTCTCCTAATGGAATAGTGTTTTTTAATGCGCCAGGAGGTGATGTTTTTAGTTGTTGAACATATTTGCCAGATTCAGTATAAGGTCCTGTGTTTTTCTTTTGATCGGCGGTCCATTTAGGTGTATTTAAAAAAGGGAAGGTTTCAAAATTTTCATTGAGTATAGAATGATTGTGCGAACCCTGATGCTCAACTTTTTTTGAACAGCTAAAAACAAAAATGGGAAAAATTAATAACGTGTGTTTTGCTAGCTGTTTCAAGTGAGATCCTTATGTTTTACTGTCCAATATCCATTTCAGATGATTATATCAAAGGGGAAATAAGCGTTAAAACTTACCTTTTTACTATAATATTAACTAGTATAGTTAATATTAAGTTTTTAATAGCTATATACAGATGAAAAATTTGAATAAATCACTTTGGTTAAGCGTTATTGCTAAAACGTCCCTTTATTTCTTTTATTTTAGCGCTTTACTTGTGGTTCTTTGTACTATTATGCCTTGGTCTACACTGTGGTCTTTGGTTGAAATACCTTTGTTATTCGCGCCCAGATGGTGGCTTTTTTTACTCTTACTGCCCGTTGTAATCATAGACCGGTCATTAATTATTAAGCAATGGAAAGGGGTCTTGGCAGCCATTTTTATTGCTTTTTTCTATTTAAATTTTCAAGTACCTATTGGTAATCTCTGGGTTAATTCTACAGGGCAATCATTATCAATCATGTCGGTTAACTTAGGTGGGGGCATTGAAATTCCAGCGTTGATGAAGGAGCAAATTGTTAACGAGCAATTAGTACTTATCGCTTTTCAAGAAACATCTAAAATAGAAGCGAAAAAAGTAGTCCCTCAGGGGTGGGATTTGCACTGTATTGGACAAACATGCTTAGCAAGTGCTTATAAACTAGAGTATGTGAATGGTCAGAGTCGCCAAATGTTGGGTGGTTGGGGACAGCTTGGTTTACTGTACCAATTACAGATTAATGAACGAAAAATTTATGTCATGAATCTTCATTTAGAAACACCCCGTAAAGGATATGAAGATTTTCAATTATCTAAATTAAATTTTGACGCGATGTTTAAAAATACAGAACAACGATATATTGAGTCTAGTATTATTTCTAGTTGGATAGAAAATAAAACCCCTTTAATCATATTGGGTGATTTTAATATGCCTGTTGAAAGTTCGATTTATCGTGAAAATTTTGGTCAGTATCAAAATGCTTTTAATGAGGCTGGCTTTGGCTTTGGCTTTACTAAACACATCCGAATGTTAAGTGTGAGAATAGATCATATTTTAACCGACGATAGTTTTAGTATTCTAGAGGCTAAAATTGGGACTGATGTTGGGAGTGACCATAGCCCAATATTAGCTACTGTTGTGTTAAATGAAGCGCTTTAGTTGGTTCGTGACATAATAAATATTGCTCTACTATTAACCTGGTGATTAAAAGTAGAGCAATAAAAGGTGAAAACTCAGCCTTGATAACAGCATTTTTCTGTAGGTGAAGCTTCTGTAAATTACGTTTTACCTATGTTTTTAGGTTGTTTTTAGGGTAAGTGACTTGAAAAGAAAGAATAGAAAATTTTAGTTAATATATCTCTAAAGGAATAAAGATGAATTATAAAAAAGTACTGCTTCCCATAATGATTTCTGTTGTTTTATCTGTAGGGCTATCTGGTTGTAGCAAAGATAAAACTGCAGAAGAATATTTAAATAGTGCTCAGGTGTTTTTTCAACAAGGAGAAAATTCCGAGGCAATTATTAGCCTTAAGAATTTATTGAAAAAAGATTCAAAAAATGCGGAAGGTAGGTTCTTATTAGGATCAATTTACCTACATAGGGGAAATAGTACCTCGGCACTTAAAGAGTTGTTATTGGCACATAGATTAGGCCTTAATAATCAAGACTTGTATCCATTAATCGCTAGAGCCTACCTATTAGAAGAGCAACCCCTTGACGTACTCAGCCTCAGAAAAGAAATAAGTATGAATGGGGATGCATTGGTTCGTTACTTAGCGTATGAAATTCTTGCTAATTTAAGGTTAGGAAAAGAGCAGGAAGCATCAAACCTACTTAGTCAGTCTGACCAATTTGGACGCGGCACTCTATATAATACATTAGCCCACGCATACTTTAAATTATCTCTAAATGAGGTAGAAGAATCTATCAATTTCATTAATAAAGGGCTAGAGATCGATTCAAATCAGCCCGATCTAAACTTGTTGGCGGGTCAAGTTGCTTTTATTCAAAAAGATTATCCAGCTGCAATTATTGCTTTTGAAAATCATATAAAAATTCAGCCTAAATCTATGGTCGCCTATTCAATGTTAGCCAATGCGGCATTACAAGACAAACAATTTGAAAAAGCTGAAAAATATGCTGATATTTTACTTAAAATTAATCCTAACTTAGGTCTGGTCAATCAAATAAAAGCTCATACACGCTATCAGGCGGGTGATTTGAAGGCTGCGAATACGGCGGCAATCAAAGCGATACAGGTTGGTAACACTAGTGTAGGAATGAAAATTATTGCAGGTGTTAGTGCATTTAAACTTGAACATTTTCAACAAGCATACGATTACCTTAAGAGTATAAAAAATGAAGTTCCGGCTGAACATCCGGCAAGGAAGTTTCTAGCACTTGCTGAATTACGTTTAGGTTATACGGTAGAAGCAGTGGATACATTTAATTCTATGACAGATTTCACTTCTAAAGACGTAGGGTTTTTATCCTCAGCATCAAATGTTTTAATGCAAGCAGGTCAGTATGATGCGGCTAAATCATTACTAGGAAAGGCCAAAATAGCGAGTCCAAATGATCCAAAACAACTTTTACGCTCAGGTATACTAAAATCAGCTATGCAGGATAAAGATGCATTTTTAGAATTTGAAAAAGCATTAGCGTTAGATCCGACATTTAAGGATGCGGAAAAAGCACTCGCTATAGAATATTTGACTCAGGGGAAATTTGATAAAGCAGAGAAAATTGCGCAAAGATGGATAAATAAATTCCCTAAGCTTGTTGATGGCTATAATTTGCTGGCCTTAATTCACATTAAAAAAGGCGAATTTAATCAAGCTAAACCAATACTAGCTAAAGCGATTAAAGTAAAAATAGAAAATGTCGATGCTTATTTATATTTAGCGCATATTGCTCTACAAGAAAACAATAAGGAATTAGCTATTGCGGAACTGAATAAAGCAATAATAATAAACCCTAGCAGTTTAAAAATATTACATAAGCTCTACCAGTTGACACCAGATGAGATAATGGAAGAAAGAATTACTGCGTATTATAGTAATCACAAGAGCGACATGTCGGCCAATATCCTTATGGCAAGGATTTATTATGACCAGCAAGAATATAATAAGACAATTATATTACTTCAAAATTTAAAGGATGTTGTGGTCGCTCCTTCACCGTACTGGAAATTACTCGTTTCTGCACACCACAAACTTAATAATATGAAAAGTGTCAATAGTAATTTGAATAAATGGGTGCTTTCATCTCGGTATAACGCAATAGCAGTGATGAGTACAATTGGCTTTTACGAAAGTCAAAAACAATATACTCAGGCAATTAAATTATTAAAAAAAGCAATAGATGAACGTCCAAAAAACCATGCATTTAAAGTGGCTCAGGTACAGTTTCTGTTACTAATGAACGATCTAATTAACGCTAAAAAATTATTAAGCACTATTAATCGTTCTGTTATTCCCGATGCATTCATTATGGGACTAGAAGGACAAATTTTACTTAGTGAAAATCAAGTGGAATTAGCGATTCCTAAGTTACTTACATACTACCAAATGACCCCTAATAATTTTACGAGTAGGTTATTAGTTACCGCTTATCGACAAAATAATGAAGATGAGAAAGCCATCCTTCATTTAGAAAATTATTTAGCTAACCATAGTACAGATAGTAAATTACGATTCTTGTTGTCGGATATCTATTTGAATACAGATGTTACTAAAGCGATTGAGCAGTACCTAATTTTACTAGCAAGTGGTGAGGACAATGCTATTATTCTTAATAATATTTCTTGGGCTTTAGGTGAAAAAGGAGATTATCCTCAGGCATTAAAATATATAAATAATGCGTTAGAAAAATTGCCAAATAGTCCTCAAATTTTAGATACAAAGGCAATGATCCTTGATAAAAGTGGAAATGCGATGGAAGCATTAACAGTAATAGGCGCAGCTTATAAGCTATCTAATGGGAAGAATAATCATGTAGCTTTTAACTATGTTAGATTGTTGATGAATAATGACAAAGTAAAAGCCAAATATATTCTTTCTCTAGTGGAGCCAAATTCAGCGCAGGAGCACACCGAGAAGCAAACATTGATAGAGCGACTATAACTACATATTACACAGTGTCACGGAAATATCGGAGCCACTCCCTTTTGTGCGTGATAGGCTAAGCTAGATGTGGGAGTAACAGGTAGTGATGGTAGAGGTGGAAATTATTGAACACGGACGCTCCTGCACTGTGTTGATGAGTTTTTATATAGTTACCATCAATATTTGCACTCTATATCGCTATATTTAACTAAACGTGTGAGTAACTGTATCAATATCCATTTTTTTGACCAAAGAAGAGCATGCCGATAGAAATTATTCTCCTGCGGCAGGATGGTTTGAAAAGTAATTCAATGTCTCATGTTTTGGTGTGTCAACATTCAACAGCACCAGATGCGTTTGGCGTGTAATAGCTCTAAATTTCAATATTTATCGACTGTGCATCATCCGTTAGGTTTTCATGGTTTGCCAGTCGCCTTAGGCCCCCAAAATGGTCAGAAAAAGTCGAGATAAAAATGATCTGTAGGACCCCGTGAAAGGTCAGTATTGAAAGTGTTGAGGAATGTATTAAAGACGAAGCGGGCGATGAATAACAGAATACGATGACATACGTTTGTACAGAGAAAGGAACACGCCTAAAAGCGGTTAAACGACGTTGAGTACTTCATTTTTAT
>DPHE01000035.1:46824-50308 GCA_003521815.1 Colwellia sp. | reverse complement strand
ATTTTTATCTATTTTCTTAAATTTTCTAGTTTTCTTTAATTTTGGTATTATCTCATCGGCACGGATTTTATGTCAGATATAAAATATTAATGTTGTAAATTATGAGCGACGACGTGCACCAGCCAATCCAAGTAAACCAAGACCTAAAATTGCAATAGATGTTGGCTCAGGCACTGATAAAACACCACTACCGTCATGGTCTGAAGTAACAGAGAACAATTGTTTTCCGTTCTGATCTACTCCAGCTTCCGCAAAATTTGTAGTTAATAAGTTAGTATTAAAATCAAAAGCAAACTGAACCGAATTAGTAGGTGCTTCGCAATTTTTCCAAATCTCCCATAGTCCTGTGTTATTACAAACAGGGTTTTTAGAGTTAAACAGATTGTTGTAACCAGCGTCTACATTGTTGAAGTCTGCGCCTCCAAACAAGTATGAACTTGCAGCGGCTGTACCACCACCAGTTAAGGCAATATCCATAAAGTTATTGAAAGTATTGCCAGTAAAAGTTACAAACATCTCAAGTAGACCAGGACCATAAGCAATAATAGGAACATCATCTACAATACTCGTGACAATACCTGGCAGGTCAGTAATTGAAAAGCTTAGAGCCCAGTCACCATACCCATTGTTGCTATCACTACCAAAACTTTCATTGGGATTAAAACCAAGAATTTGATTGTTACCTAGAGGACCAACACTTAAGCCGCCATTAGTAGAAATTAAATCACCAGCAGAAATACCGTCACCAGTCATATCAGTGATGGTTGAAGTAGACTGATAAATAAAGTTAAATTCATCTTTAAGGGATGTACAAGTGTCACAAACCTTATCTTCATTAGGTGCGAATACTACGTCGTAGTTTGTGCCAGGATCAAGATAAAATTGATCAGCGAGTACTGATTGGGTTGCTAATATAAAAGGTAAAGCCAGTATAATTTTATTCATTTTATTCATCCTATTAGAACAGTAAGTTTAGTCATTTACTAATAAGCATTATATGTACCAACTATAAAAAAAAATTATAAAACAATGATTTATGAAGGCGCGTTGCTTTGGAGTTACTTTGAATAAATATGTTGTAAAAATATCTGACACTTGAATCATAGTTACCGCACCATCAGGAATTTCTCTCTATATTTACTTTTTTACTTTATTTTCAAACACTAGTTAACTCTCTCAATGTGTCATTCTATTAGAGGATTAAAATGGAGTGCAAGGAATGATATTTACACGGTACACTGAGGTTATTATCTCTTGGGTTAGACACTGTTTTGAAACATTAATTGGTAATGATCTTACTACTATGTTTTACCAATAAAACTACTACCTATTTAATGCCATAATAGTTGTTCAATTATTACTTGCCAAAAGACGCTTAACTCGCCAGAACATATATTTTTGAATAGGGTTTTTGTTACCCCAAGGGCGCCATGTTTTAATTAGCTTATTTCTATAAGCATCAAAATGTAAACCACAGGGTGCGTGAATAATTTCTCCTCGCTTGAGAACAAGCTTAAGGACATTAGAACATAATGTTCCTGCGGCTAATGATACGCCCATACAAACAGAAGGTAGCTTTTGTTTGAGAAAGTTAACAGAGCTCCGGTCAACTAAATAATGTCGCTGTTGAACAGAGGGGGATACGCCAATCACAAAACGAATTATATTGTCATTAAAAAGTTGTTCCTTTTCATATTCACTTGCATTAGGAGAAGGATCTATAATATTAAAATATTCATCAAAAGACATTTTACCCGGCATAAAAATCAAAAATGCTGTACCCATGCCCATAGGGGCAGCAGTGATTGTTGGAATACCTTTTTCGTAACAACGACGAAAAACTTTACGCCTGATTTCTAAAGCAAACACATCAAGACTGTCGACATAGATATCAACACCCTCTAAAAATTCTTCTAAATTATCATCGGTAATGCCATTGTCAAAATTCTTTACAGTCGCTTCTGGATTAATACCTAAAATGGTTTCTTCCATAACGCCTGCTTTAGGTTTTCCTAACGTTGACATATTGGCACCAGCTTGGCGATTAAAATTAGGGACATCATAATCATCAAGGTCTGAAATATGAAAATTACTAATACCTAATCGGGTAAGTACAATAGTATGATCCCCGCCAACACCTCCTAACCCTCCAATAGCAACTTTTGTCTTCCTGAGTTTCTGCTGCTCTTCTTTAGTAACCCAACCAATATTGCGAGAAAACGCCTCTTCATAATTAAACATATCTATTCCTTATACAGTATTAATGATGTTGATGTATGTCACTTACGTAGAATACAAGCCACTTATTCCTTTTTGGCTCTTGTTGAGGCATTTTTGAGAGCACTGAACAAGCGAAAAGAGTAGGATATCCTGGTTTGCTATTGATAAAAATTCTTATACCACTTTACAAATTCTGCTACACCCTTTTCAACACTCATTGATGGTTTGTATTTAGTGACCGAAAATAGATCATCAACGTCCGCATAGGTTTGATAAACATCACCCGGTTGCATTGGCATTAGATTTTTAGTGGTAGTAACGCCCAGGGAGTTTTCTAAAGATTGAATGAAATCGAGGAGTTTAACTGGATTACCATTACCAATATTAAATATTTTATAAGGTGCCGAGCTTGTCGCGGCTGAACTACCTTCAACCGACCAATCATTATTTTTTTGAGGAATAATATCTTGAATTCTAATAATACCTTCTACGATATCATCAATGTAAGTAAAGTCTCTGCGCATATCTCCATTATTATAAACATCAATGCTTTCACCATTCATCATTGCTTTGGTAAATTTAAATAGTGCCATATCTGGACGACCCCAGGGGCCATAAACAGTAAAAAAGCGTAGACCTGTAGTCGGTATGTTATACAAATGGGAGTAAGTATGTGACATTAACTCATTAGATTTTTTGGTAGCAGCGTAGAGTGAAATAGGATGATCTACGGTATCGGAAGTCGAAAAGGGTACTTTGCTATTTAAGCCATAAACAGAACTTGATGAGGCATAAACTAAATGTTGCACGTTATTATTACGGCAACCTTCTAATATGGTTAAGTGGCCCACTAAGTTAGAATCAGCATAGGCCATAGGATTATCTATTGAATAACGAACCCCTGCTTGCGCTGCTAAGTGTATTACCCGTTCAAATTTTTCTTGTGAAAATAATTGCGCAATATCTTCACGGTCAGCCAAATCAAGTTTTATAAAGGTAAACAAAGGGTGTGTTTTCAAACCATTTAAACGGGCTAACTTAAGATTAACATCATAATAGTCGTTAAGGTTATCAATCCCGATAACGTCATGCCCTTGTTCGCATAAACGCTGTACTACATGAAAGCCAATAAAGCCGGCTGCGCCAGTAACTAAAAATTTCACTTTTATATCCTAATATTTGAGATTTGTTATGTTCATTTTGTATTATTTCCTTCAACCCTTCGACAAGCTCAGGGCGAACGGTCCGACCCAGGGAAAATGGT
>DPHE01000035.1:6804-46657 GCA_003521815.1 Colwellia sp. | reverse complement strand
CAGGGAAAATGGTGTCATACCGGCAGTGAACTCCGTTCGTGCTGAGCACGAGGTACGAGTAGTCGAAGTACAAGGAATAGTTGGTTCTAATTATACTTTTTGAATACTCTTACCACGGCCAATACCGTAATAGGCGAAACCACGCTTTTTAAGCAATAGTGGGTCATATAAATTACGACCATCAACGATTACTTTGTGAGTTAATACTTTGGCGATTAAGTCAAAATCAGGTGCTCTAAATTGACTCCACTCAGTACAAATAACTAAGGCATCAGCATCATTTAATGCGGATTCTTTGGTGCCAACTAATGATAAATCATCACGTACACCATAAATACGTTGGCATTCTTCCATTGCTTCTGGATCATAAGCCTGAACTTTTGCGCCTGTGTGCCAAAGAGCTTCCATTAATACCCTTGACGATGCTTCACGCATATCATCTGTTTGTGGTTTAAATGACAACCCCCAAACGGCAATGGTTTTACCCGCTAAATCGCCATTGAAATAAGTTTGTAAATTTTTAAACAGTTTTTGTTTCTGTGCGTAATTGACTGATTCAACAGCCTCTAATAACGCCGGCTTATAATCAATACCGTGGGCAGTACGTACTAACGCTTGTACATCTTTAGGGAAGCATGAACCACCATAACCGCAGCCAGGGTAAATAAATTGATAGCCAATGCGAGAATCTGAGCCAATACCGTGGCGTATTGCTTCAATATCGGCACCTAATAACTCGGCTAGATTAGACATTTCATTCATAAAACTAATTTTGGTTGCTAACATGCAGTTTGCTGCGTATTTAGTTAACTCAGCTGAACGTACGTCCATAAAAATCATGCGGTCATGATTGCGATTAAAAGGAGCATATAATTCACGCATTGCTGCTTGCGCATAGTCACTTTCTGTACCAACAATGATACGATCGGGTTTCATACAATCACTAACAGCCGCGCCTTCTTTTAGAAATTCAGGGTTTGATACAACATTAAAATTAATATCGAGCTTACGTGACGCGAGTACCTCAATAATTTTTGCCGATACTTTATCGGCAGTACCAACGGGAACGGTCGACTTATCAATAATGATTTTAGGGGAATTCATATAAGTTGCGATAGTTTCGGCTACGGCAAGTACATATTTTAAGTCAGCTGAGCCATCTTCATCGGGAGGAGTCCCAACAGCAATAAATTGCATTTGCCCATGTTCAACACCCGCTTTAGCATCAGTGGTGAATTTTAGTTGACCACTTTTGTAAGTTTCCTCGACTAACGGCGTTAAACCAGGTTCATAGATAGGGATTAAACCTTTTTTAAGGTTATCTACTTTTGTTTGGTCTATGTCGACACAGACGACATCATGACCTACAGAGGCTAATACTGCCGCTTGCACTAAACCAACATAACCGATACCAAATACTGTAACTTTCATTATTTCTCTTAACTGTTTTGAACTAAATAATCTTATGACTAAATATAGTCTTATTGGACTTTCTTGCCAACTTAAAGCTGATTTAAGTTAAATAATTCAAAACTAATCGAATTTAATAAAATGGGGATGCCTATAATATTGTCGAAATATTTTCTATAGCTTATGATAAGAGCATCAGCTCGTTATTTTTAATGGAACCTACTAAATGAACGCTAACAATATTATTCCTGTTATCATGTGTGGTGGCAGCGGTACCCGCCTTTGGCCACTATCTCGCGCGCAATTTCCGAAACAGTTTTTACCTTTAGTTAATGACACTAGCATGTTGCAAGACACCCTAGCTCGCTTACCTAGTCAGCATCAAGCCCCCGTCTTTATTTGTAATGAAGATCATCGTTTTTTAGTGGCAGAGCAGGTTAAGCAAATGAACAACACTAAAACGACTATTCTGCTTGAGCCTAAAGGGCGAAATACTGCGCCAGCAGTCGCATTAGCAGCACTAAATGCGCTAACCGATAATGAAGATGCTGTGTTGTTAGTATTAGCGGCAGACCATGTGATTAAAGAGACAGAAAAATTTCATCAAGCTGTCGATGTGGCATCTGTTGCAGCAGTACAAGGTAAATTAGTGACTTTTGGTATTGTGCCAACCCATGCTGAAACGGGGTATGGCTATATTCAAAAGGGAAACAGACAAGCGTCGCAGCATGACTGTCAGCCAGTAAATGATATATACCAAGTAGCAAAATTTGTTGAAAAACCTAGTATTGAAACCGCACAAGGTTATTTAGATTCGGGTGACTATTTGTGGAATAGCGGTATGTTCCTCTTTAAAGCGAGCCGTTATTTAGAAGAATTAGAAAAATTTAGACCCGATATTTTGTCTGCCTGCAGAGCATCAATGGCAAAAGTAGAAATAGATCTAGACTTTACTCGTCCTGATAGAGAGTCATTTTTACAATGTGCGGATGAATCTATTGATTATGCCGTAATGGAAAAAACTGAAGATGCTATTGTTGTTCCACTTGATGCCGGCTGGAGTGATGTTGGCTCTTATTCAGCACTTTGGGAAGTATGTCAGCAAGATGCTCAGCACAATGTCATTAAGGGTGATGTTATCGCCCATGATACAAGTAACAGTTATATTCACAGCCAAAATAAATTGATAGCGACACTGGGCGTTGATAATTTGGTTGTGATAGACACGCCCGATGCCGTGTTAATTGCTAACAAAGATAAAGTTCAAAATGTTAAAGAAATAGTCAATGAACTTAAAGCGCAGCAACGTAGTGAAAGTACTATTCACCGTGAAGTGTATCGCCCATGGGGGAAATACGACAGTGTTGATAAGGGCGAACGCTTTCAAGTGAAGCGTATAACGGTCAATCCGAGGGCTAAACTATCGGTACAAATGCATCATCATAGAGCAGAGCATTGGATCATTGTTTCAGGCACAGCAAAAATTACGCTCGATGATAAAACCTTTATGTTAAGTGAGAATCAATCTACTTATATCCCTATTGGTGTGGTTCATGCGTTAGAGAACCCAGGAAAATTACCACTAGAGATGATTGAAGTGCAATCAGGCAGTTATCTGGGTGAAGATGATATTGTACGCTTTGAAGATAAATATGGCCGAGTGAAATAATGACGATGAAAGAATTAACCTGTTTTAAAGCCTACGATATTCGCGGAAAATTGGGCGAAGAGCTAAATGCTGATATTGCTTATCGAATTGGCCGAGCTTTTGCTCAACACACGAAAGCTAACAAAGTAGTCGTTGGGGGCGATGTCCGTTTAACGAGTGAAGAACTGAAGTTGGCACTTGCTAACGGTTTAATGGACGGAGGCACCAATGTTATTGATTTAGGCCTATGTGGTACTGAGCATATTTACTTTGCCACAAGTCATTTAAATTGTGACGGGGGTATTGTGGTTACTGCAAGTCATAATCCTATTGATTATAATGGGATGAAGCTTGTACGAGAAAACTCTAAGCCTATCAGTGGTGATACGGGGCTTTTGGATATTAAAGCCTTAGCAGAACAAAACAAATTTAGTGATGTTGAGCGCAAAGGCCAGATAAGCACCTATGATATTACTCAGTTTTATACGGCGCATTTATTAACGTATGTTGGCATAGACAACTTTTCTTTATTAGGTCGACCGTTAAAATTAGTGGTTAATGCCGGTAATGGCACTGCTGGTCCAGCACTGGATGCCATTGAGTCCGTTTTTAAGCAATTACATGTGCCCATTGAATTTATTAAAGTGCATCATCAACCCGATGGAAACTTTCCTAATGGCATCCCTAATCCTCTTTTAGTTGAGAATAGGGCAGCCACACGTGAGGCTGTTATTAAGCATAAAGCGGACATGGGTATTGCTTGGGATGGTGACTTCGATCGTTGCTTCTTATTCGATGAGCAAGGAGAGTTTATTGAAGGTTATTATATTGTTGGTTTGTTAGCGGACAATTTCTTAGCTAAGACAAATGGTACTAATGCTTCACAACAGAAAATAATTCATGATCCACGTTTAACGTGGAATACTATCGACATTGTTGAGCAACGTGGTGGTCAAGCAGTCCAAAGTAAAACCGGCCACGCCTTTATTAAAGAGCGTATGCGCAGTGAAGATGCTATTTATGGTGGTGAAATGAGTGCACATCATTATTTTCGCGACTTTTTTTATTGTGACAGCGGTATGATCCCATGGTTATTGATTACTGAATTGACGTGTTTACACAAACAGCCTTTATCTAGTTTAGTAAAAGCACGTATTGAAGCCTACCCATCATCAGGTGAAATAAATAACAAACTTGCAGACCCTAAAAAGGCTATTGCTAGAGTTTGTGCTTATTATCAAGCCGATGCGCATGTAATCGATAAAACTGACGGTATTAGCATGGAATTTGGCAATTGGCGTTTCAATTTACGTAGTAGTAATACCGAGCCTGTAGTCCGTTTAAATGTTGAATCTAAAGGCGATAAAACGTTAATGCAAGATAAAACACAAGAAGTATTAGCATTATTATTACAGTAAGGTAAGTAAATAAGTCAGTAGGTTGCTAGCTCGAAAAGTATCTAGCAACCAAATGCCTACACGCGATATAAGGTGTCTTTGTTATCCAATAAGGATAATGCGTAACGGCTAAAATTCAAAACAGGAACGTTAAATCAATAGTCTGTACCAGTGTTATTTTGGCTGTATTTGCTTGTGGCAATAATGAAACCTCGCAAACATATATAGCAAAAGCGGAAAAGTTGCTAACGGAGAAGCAACATTTATCGGTAATTATAGCATTAAAAAATGCGATCAAATTAGATGCAAAAAATGCCAAAGCGAGGTTTTACTTGGTCGTTTGTATTTAGGGTATGGCGATGGTTTTAGTGCGGAGAAAGAATTAGAGCGTGTATTACGATTAAAGTATGACGCTAACAAGGTGCTTCCTCTGTTTGCCCTGAGTTTATCGAAGGGTTATATTGACTTCAATTCAGTTAATTGTTCGGAGATATCATGTCGAATGACTTTATAAAGGTTTTTAAAGCCTGGGGATAGGTTAGACAAGAACATTTTTGGGTTAATATAGTATGGAGCTCTTAGGCCGTGATAGTCTATTGGCTCGCCAAGTTGTTTGAATTTAATACCGACAAATTTCATACTATGGGCTAAGCGAGGCTCCATCATGACATAAGCATGTTTGATGCCTGTATCTATTGCCATTGTTGCTGCTGCCATATATAAGCCAATAGCAATAAAAGGAAAGCATCGTAACTCAACTTCAGAATAACTACTTGCTTGAATAACACCCGTACCAGACCCTTTATATTGATCTGTTTTACGACGTCTAAAATCTGCTTTTACCGCTAAGCGAGATATTTCACAAATTTCATTTCTATTAAAGCGGCTAGGGTGTAATTTTTCGTCCGTAATTGAATCTAGGCAAAATTTTTCAATGGGTAATAGTTGCCCTTCTTTTTGGATTCTGACCACACGCACACAGCTAGTATAAATACTTGAAGGTTTATGCTTAATTAAGGAAAAGATAGATTGCTCATCAAATTCATCCTTCTCTTGACTGCCCTCTTTTATTTCTTCAAAGGCGAGTTCTTCACAGTAAACATTATGGCGTATTTTAAATACCTCCTCTTTAAGGGCATTGGTCACAGCTACTTGTGTCTCTAAAAATTGGGTGAAATGCTCTGCTATATCATTAGCCTCATGACTTACCTTCATTGAGACGAGTTTTTTTGTTAGATCGCCAATAATGGGAGTATTTAGCAGGCGTTTGTTCCAGTTCATGTAATCTCCATTTTATCGTATTTGCATGCAGGGTCACAATAATGACTAGTTACTTAACTATGGTTACAGCAATTTTTAGACTAAAAATTGCATAGGCTATAACCAACTATAGCTTAATATTTCATATTTTCTTTTACCCTAAATATTGGGGGATTAATGGGGGGTTTTAGTTTTAATGGGAACAATTTCTAATGCTGTTTGATAGCCAATCTCGAATAGTTGTAACTTTTGTTCATTCGTCATAGCAAAGTCTACACCTGAACATTCCCCGGTATTTATAACAATGGTATGGTGCCAAAAAGCATTGTTAATATATTCTCGTGAAATAGTAGTCATAAAGGTGCGAATCAGTAATGTTATGTAATTAAATATAGGAAAATAACGATTCGTTTTGAGTTCGTTATATTCATATTCACTTCTCAGTCTGAAGCACATGACCGGTGTACCATCTTTAGCCCAATTTCGATGTAGGGCATCTTCAGATAATATGCTGCCATCAACCATGAGGTATTTGCCAAACGGTTTAAAACTAAAAACAAGTGGGATAGACATAGAAAAGCGGACGGCCTTTGACACTTTCATATTGGGCGTGTTTTCTTGATTAAAAATAACAGGCTGACCACTTTTTACATCGGTAGCTACAACATGTAGTTGTATATTCATTTGGGAAAAGGTTTTACCTTTTAGATGTTTATCAACCCATTTTTCAAATACATCACCAGAGCTTAACCCCCCATTTCGTATAAGCTTGAATAAAGAAAAACCTGTGAATTGAGTATAATTAGTGGTTAATGCTATTTCTTTCATTTCAGTAATCGAAAGACCGGAAGCAAAAAAACTAGCAATAATACTGCCACCCGACACGCCGACTATATTATCAAATTGTATCTGTAATTTTTTCAAGGCTTGCAATACACCAAGATGGGCAGGTAAACGTGTGCCTCCACCAGCAAGGATAGGAACTATTTTTTCAGTCATGCTATTTCTCCGTAATATCATTTATTATGGCTGATATTTAAAAGTTTGCCTGCTGAATGAACGCAAATTAAATTATATTTAAAATACAAGCTAGAATATAAAGATTGGAAGAATATAATTTTAAAAAAGGGAAAGATAAAATGTTTAAAAAAATAGCTATTATGTTGTCAGTATGCAGCTTGCTTTATATTATCCCAGCAAAAGCTGAATTTTTTGATGTGGTAGCAAAAATAAAACATTCTGTGGTTGGTATAGGGATTAATACACCGACAAGTAGACCACAAAATATATTGCGTGGTACGGGTTTTGTCATTGGTAATGGGCATTACGTTATCACTAATGCTCATGTGTTACCCACCGAGCTTGACGAAAGTTTATTGCAAAAAATGGCCATATTTATTGGTTCAGGAAAAAACGCTAAAGTGAGAGATGCCGAAATTATTGCTACGTCAGATTTATATGATCTAGCAATATTGAGACTATCTGGCTCACCCTTACCAGCCATGAGTTTAGCGGATAAGACAATTCGTCCTGATGGTAGTGATATTGCTTTTACGGGTTTTCCTATTGGTGGTGTTTTAGGTTTATACCCTGTTACGCACCGAGGTATTATTGCCAGTACTACGCCAACTGTTATACCGGTACAAACAGCAGGGCAGATTAATTTAAAAATGTTAAAACGTATGCGCAACCCTTATTCTGTTTATCAACTAGATGCGACGGCATACCCAGGCAATAGTGGTAGTGCTATGTATGATATGAAAACGGGTAACGTATTAGGAATTATTAATAAAGTATTCGTGCAAAGCACTAAAGAGGCGCTGCTTAGTAATCCTAGTGGTATTACCTATGCTATTCCAGTGAAATATTTACACTTAATATTGAAAGAAAACAATATTACATTATAGTAAATAGGTGCGAGTGGTTAGTCACTTGCTAGTCGTGTTTGGTTATTTGTTGGGGTTGAATACAAAGCGGATAGAGGTACTAGCTCAATGTTTTTTTGTTTTAAGGTTGGGATGAGGCGCAGTAATACTTGAATCGTTTCAGGATGTGGGTGAGCGATGGCAATGGCAAAATGCTGGGTCTGGGCATGTTTAATTAACGATTGAAATTGTTTATTGATATAACTTTCAGTTAATTGGTTATCTAAAAAAAAATGGCGCCCTTTTACAGGCACCCCTAGTTTTTTCGCAATAATACTTGCTTTGGAATAAGGGCTGGTTTTACTGTCTAAAAATAGTAAGTGATGTTGCTTGAGAAAACCCATAGTCCATGACATCGGTTCTACTAGTTGCGTTAAATGGCTACCCATATGGTTATTAATGCCTTTAGCAAAAGGGACTTCTGCTAAAGATTGATTCAAGCTGGCATAAATTTCTGCTTTATTCATGGTACTAGTCAGTGCACCAGGACCTAATTTTTTACCGTTTTGTGCTTCCATTGGAATATGAAGTAAGACTTCTTTTTGATTGGCATTGGCTCTCATCGCTAATGTTTTACCATAAGGTGTGTGGGGTAAAATAGAATAGGTGATAGCGCCAGGTAATAACAGCGCATGTGCGTCGGTCTCTCGATAACCTATGTCGTCAATTACAATGGCGATACGTGCGGGTTTTTCTTGTGCTGAAACCGCAGATAAAAGTGCAGCAAAGGAAACAATGATAAGAAGAAAAAACTTCGACACAGCGGAAATCATTTTGTTTTATTTATCAATAGAGTGCGGTGTTAAAGCATATCATTTAGTTTTAAACTTGTCGCCCTTTCCTTATAGCAAGTAAAAAACGTGTATCCTGAAGAATACTCCGTTCATCCTGAGCGTGAGGCACGAGCAGTCGCAGGGCGACAAGCTTCCTTCGACAAGCTGGAGGGGATTGGACGTACATTATTTACACCAAATCTTGGGGTTTACAGCTTTACCTTGATGACGAATCTCAAAATAAAGTCCGGCTTGATCTTGTCCACCACTTTGCCCCACTAAAGCAATAGGCTCACCCGTTTCTACTCTATCACCAACAGACTTTAATAAGGCTTGATTATGGGCATATAAACTCATATAACCATTGCCGTGATCAATAACGATTAATAAACCATAGCCTTTCAACCAATCTGAAAATAAAATAGTACCATTATTTATCGTTTGTACCTCTCTACCAATGGGCGCACCAAGTAAAACACCTTTCCATTTTAGATAACCTTGTTTTCTACTACCAAAACTGCGTAAAAGTCGTCCTTTTACTGGCCAAGATAATTTACGTTTTAACTTACTTAACCCAATTAAATCAACTTCTGCACGAATAAGTGCAGTAAGCTTTTGTAAAGCGGCTGTTAGGCTGGCTTCCTCGGCTTTTAATTTAGCTAATTTTTGTTTACTTGATAATAACTTTTTACTTAAAGACACTAAGGTGTTACTTCGTTTATTCTTATTTTCACTTAAATTGCTTTGTTGCTTTTGCTGATTTACTTTTAATATTTTTAATTTCTCGACTTGTTCTTGATGTTGCGTAGTCACTTGCATTAATTGGGTAATAGTTGTTTGAAACTTATCAATTGCCTTCATACGTGCTTTGTTTAAATATTGATAATAACTGATGGTGCGTTGAATTTTTTCACTTTTATCTTGGTTTAATACTAATTTTAAATAATCATGCTGGCCGGTAGTATAAGCTGAACGAAGCTGTTGGGCGAGTAAGCGTTCTTGTCTGTTTTTTTGTACCGCTAATTGTTGCTTTTCTTTACTAAAGTTAGCTATTTTTTTATTTGTTATGTTGAGCTGTTGATCGGTATCACTGATGGCTTTTGCCGATTTAGCGATAGCTAAATCATCATTTTTTAGCTGTTGCTCTAGGGCTGCACGATTTTTATTGGTTTTAAATATATTAGATTCTTGTTTGGCAATGGCTTGTTGCACATCATTAAGTTTACGGGTGTTTTGTTGCTGTGATTTTTTGTTATTCGTGGTGTCAGCAGCCATACTAAAGCCAACAAAAATTAAGCTGCTTAGGATAACTAAGCAGCTTAATAATTTGCCAAATACTTGCATGGCGTTGAATGAAGACTTTAACATTAAATTATGAGTTATTATTATTTTGTAATTCTCATTAGTGTGCCGTATTAATCAAGCTGCATCAATACCGAGCCAGTCATTTCTTCTGGTTGTTCCATTGCCATTAAATGCAATAATGTGGGCGAAATATCACTTAACGTCCCGGTTGATGCGGGGGTTGCTTTTCTTCCAACATAGATCAACGGCACCGGTTCACAAGTATGCGCGGTATGTGCTTGACCTGAATCTTCATCAAGCATTTTTTCGGCGTTACCATGATCGGCGGTAATTAAACACTCACCACCCGTTTTTTGTAGGGAATCAACCACGCGTCCGACACAAGTATCAACTGCTTCGCATGCTTTTACTGCCGCGTCAAAATCACCTGTGTGGCCAACCATATCGCCATTAGGATAATTACAAACGATAAAGTCATATTCGCCACTTTCAATGGCTGCAACTAACCTGTCGGTGAGTAATGTTGAATTCATTTCGGGCTGTAAATCATAGGTTGCCACATCAGGAGAAGGCACTAAAATACGTTGCTCACCATCAAAAGTATCTTCCTGCCCACCACTAAAGAAGAAAGTAACATGGGCATATTTTTCAGTTTCAGAAATACGTAACTGAGTTTTGTTATGTTTAGCAAGCCATTCACCCATTACATTATCTAAGGGTTGTGGGGCAAAAGCACAAGGAGTGTTAATATCAGCCGCATATCGGGTTAACATAACAAAGTCACTAATGGCTGGTGTTTTCTTACGAGTGAAACCTGTAAAATCTGGTTCGGTGAAGCAGCGACAAAATTGTCGGGCACGATCTGCTCTAAAATTCATAAAAATTAACGCATCACCATCATTAACTTCAATCGTTTCATCCGCATTATTGAGTATGGCGCTTGCACTAACAAATTCATCATTTTCATCACGCTCGTATGCACTTTCTATCGCAGATAAAGCATCGTTATATTGATATTTACTTATGCCTGATACCATTAAATCATAGGCTGTCTCAACACGATCCCAACGTTGATCTCTATCCATGGCAAAGTAACGACCGATAACAGAGGCAATTTGTCCTTCACCAGTAGTGTTAGCAAAAAGTTGCTTAAATTTTTGTTGAGCTTTTTCTAATGAGGCTTTAGCACTTCGTGGTGGTGTATCTCGACCATCTAAAAAGGCATGCAAATATATTTTATCTGCACCACGATTTTTGGCCAATTCCATCATGGCAAAAATGTGGTCTTCATGGCTATGTACACCGCCGGGCGAAAGTAAGCCAAAAATATGTACAGCTTTGTTTTTCTCTACTGCTTTATCTACCGCGTTACATAATGCGGGTGTTTGTGAAAACTCACCGTCGGTAATGGCTTTAGTAATGCGAGTGAAATCTTGATAAACCACACGGCCGGCACCTAAATTTACATGTCCTACTTCAGAATTACCCATTTGACCATCAGGTAAACCCACCGCCATGCCAGACGTTTGAATAAGCATGTTAGGATAATCACTTTTAAGTTTGTCTAGTATTGGGGTGTTGGCTGCTTGGATTGCATTCGAGTGACTTTGTTCACGATAGCCCCAGCCATCCAAAATGATTAAAACGGTCGGTTTCTTATTAGCCATAACTGTAGTGCCTTTTAATTTTCGCTGAGTAGGAAGAACTCAATCGATTTGGTATAAATTTAGTTGCCGCTATTGTACACATTCACGAGCATTTATTTAAGCAAGAAATGATTCGTCAGTACTTACAACATAGATGTTATCTTAAATGCAGAAAAGTCAGATGCTTGAAGTATCATTTATACCCGCTCCACTTGAAGGTGCTCGTTTCAGGAAGTCTTGATTATGATTTACACAGCCTTCCCCAAAGGGCTGGTTTAGAAACGCTTTATGCTCCGTTATTGATTTTAAGAAGGGAATAACCATTCTCTTCAATCAATGCCTTGCCTAAATACGTTTCTAATTCCAGCTGAAACCTGCATCTGCAAGTGGAACGGGTATATAAACTCGCTATTCCAACTCACTTGGGTATAATATGGCGATTTTACTATTTATCACCATCTTTATTATTTACCGAAAGAGCCACTATTTATGGAACAATTTATTACTTTTGCCACCAACAACAATATGTTAAGTGCAGCTTGGGTTGCCCTTGTCGTTGCTATTATCGTGATTACGATTAGAATTCAAATGTCACCGATTAAACAAATTAGCCCACAAGATTTAACTTTTTTAATGAATAGAGAAGAAGGCGTTGCCCTTGATATTCGTAGCGAAAAAGACTTTAACACCAATCATATCCTTGATGCGGTTGGTTTGACTAATGAAAAAATCACCAAAAATGGCTTTACTAGCCTTGAAAAGCACAAAGAAAATCCCATTATTGTAGTATGCAGTGCAGGCATTAGTGCGGTAAAAGTTGCTACTAATCTACATAAAGCGGGTTTTTCCCGCGTGAGTGTATTAAAAGGTGGTATGGGTGCATGGACTGGTGCGGGTTTACCCGTAACTAAAAGGTAGCGTTTTTATGGCCAAAATTGAAATCTACACTAAAGGCTACTGTCCATTTTGTACACACGCTATTGCCTTACTTGAACATAAAGCTGCCGATTCATCAACGCTGAAAATTGAACAAATCAGCATTGATGGTGATATGGCATTGCGTGAAAAAATGATTACCCGCAGTAACGGTAGTTATACCGTGCCACAAATTTTCATTAATGATGTTCATATTGGTGGCTGTGACCAACTAGTTGCACTAGAAACAAATAATAAATTAGATGCTTTGTTGGCAGAATAAATAACTGAAAAGTTAGCTACTAAAGACAAAATAAAAATATAAAAGATAGGAGATCCTCATGAGCGATGAAAACCAAAACGAAGTAACTGAAGCTACAGAAGAAGCACAAGCAGAGCCACAATTCGCCATTCAACGTATTTACACTAAAGACGTGTCTTTTGAAACGCCAAATTCTCCTGCCATTTTTCAAGCAGAATGGAAGCCAGAAATTAAATTAGACTTAGACACACGTTCTAATAAATTGGGTGAGAATACCTTTGAAGTTATTTTAGCGGTAACGGTAACGGCTACTGTGGAAGGTCAAATTGCCTTTCTAGCGGAAGTACAACAAGCAGGAATTTTCACTATTGGTAATTTACCTGAAGCACAATTAGCGCATACTATTGGTGCTTTTTGTCCAACAACATTATTCCCGTATGCACGTGAAACTATCGCTAGCTTAGTTAATCGTGGTTCATTCCCACAATTTAATTTAGCACCGGTCAATTTTGAAGCGTTATTCGCTTCTTATGTACAGCAACGTACTGCTGAAGCCCAAGCTAATGTTCCTGAAAGCACTGAAACTCACTAATTTGTAGGTTGAACGTTAGTTCGACAGTTAACATAAACGTCAAATAGCGAGAGCATTATGACTATTTCTGCCAAAATCACCGTGTTAGGTGCAGGTTCTTATGGTACTGCCTTAGCCATCTCTTTGGCACGAAATGGTCATAAAACCCTTCTATGGGGACGAGATGTCCACCAAGTCGATGACATGGTGAGTGCTCGTGAAAATGCTAAATATTTAGCAGGATGTCCGTTTCCTGATAGTTTATCTGTAACAAGCGATTTACGTCTAGCAATACAAGCAAGTGATAATATTTTAGTGGTTGTGCCCAGTCATGCCTTTGGCGATATGCTTAAGCAAATTAAAGCCGTGCGTGATATATCAGCTAGCCCTAATGTTAAAATTGCTTGGGCAACCAAGGGGTTAGACCCTCAATCGGGTGATTTATTACAAAATGTCGCTCAAAATATATTAGGTGAAGACGTTGCACTAGCGGTATTGTCTGGTCCAACCTTTGCTAAAGAGATGGCCGCAGGCTTACCTACGGCTATTTCGTTATCATCTACGGATGATGACTTTGCTGCAACACTCTCTAATTTATTACATTGTGAAAAATGCTTTCGGGTTTACCCTAATAAAGACTTTATTGGTGTGCAACTCGGTGGTGCCGTTAAAAATGTTATCGCTATTGGCGCCGGCATAGCTGATGGTATAGGTTTTGGTGCTAACGCTCGTACAGCCTTAATTACCCGAGGTTTAGCCGAAATGACCCGTTTAGGCATTGCCTTAAACGCTGACCCAGCCACGTTTATGGGCATGGCAGGCTTAGGTGATTTAGTACTTACGTGTACTGACAATCAGTCTCGAAATCGTCGCTTTGGTTTAGCGCTAGGTAAAGGTATTGACGTTGAACAGGCGATGACAGATATCGGTCAAGTGGTGGAAGGTTATCGCAATACTAAAGAAGTTCATATGTTAGCACAGCGAATGAATGTTGAAATGCCTATTGTTGAGCAAGTATATCAAGTACTTTATCAAGGTAAGGCCGCAAAATTGGCCGCAGCTGATTTGCTATCTCGTGATCAAAAGCAAGAATAATTCCCTTCACCCTGAGTAATACCTTTTGTCCTGAACTCACTGTTCATTTTTAATCTCACCGTTCGTCCTGAGCTTGTCGAAGGAAGCTTGTCGCCCTTCGACTGCTCGTTCCTCACGCTCAGGGTAAACGGTATTATACTGCATTGATAAAACCTAATTGGCGCCATGCATCATAAACAATGACAGCAACGGCGTTAGATAAGTTCATACTACGGCTTTCTTTTAACATAGGAATGCGGATCTTATCTTCATCGGGGATCTGACATCGTACTTCTTCAGGTAACCCACTGGTTTCCGAACCGAATAATAAATAATCGCCCTCGGTAAAAGTGACATCACCATAAAAATTATTGGTTTTGGTGGTAATCGCGAGTATGCGCTTTGGCTGCTCTTGCTTAATAAATGCATCAAAATTTATATGACGATTTATTGCGGCAAATTCATGATAATCCAGACCGGCTCTACGCAGCTTTTTATCGTCTAAATCAAAGCCAAGTGGCTCAATTAAATGTAAACGAAAGCCTGAATTAGCACATAAGCGGATTATATTACCAGTATTTGGCGGTATTTGTGGTTGAAAAAGCACAACATCTAGCATAATAATAACAACGTAAGTTTGAGTCATAATAGGAATTCTTGCTAGTATACCAAGCAAACCAACTAAGTGATCTTTTTAAATGGTCTAACTATCCAATAACATCGTTGCTTTCAATTCCAATAGCTATTGCTCAATCAAGCGCCTTGTTCTTGAACTGGTATATTCATTAAAAGTTGACCCATTAATTCATTTAATTGGTATTATACCCACAAATCACCTTTTAAGTTTTATTTTCATGTCAGAAAAAACAACGATCAAACAAGTAAATGACGAAATTCATCATAAAAATTATGCTTACTGGGTGAAGCTAGCCGCTATTAGTTCTTCGTCTGTGGCGTTATTGCTCGTCGTTATTAAGTTTTATGCCTGGCTGATTAGTGATTCAAGCGCAATGTTGGCGTCTACCACCGATTCTATTTTAGATTTATTTGCCTCGGTAATGAATGTTGTTATTTTGCGTTTTGCTTTAGCCCCAGCCGATAAAGAGCATAGATTTGGTCATGGTAAAGCGGAAAGTTTAGCGGGTTTAGTACAGGCTGCTTTTGTACTTGGCTCGGCTCTTTTACTTATTTTCAATGGTGTAGAGCGGGTAATTAATCCTCAAGTAATTGTGCATAGTGAAGTGGCTATTTGGGTGACCATTATTGCAATTATTTTGACACTTATTTTAGTGGTTTTTCAGCGTTTTGTTATTAAAAGAACCGGTTCTATTGTGATTAATGCGGATGCGCTACACTACCAGTCAGATTTGTTTTTAAATGCAGGTGTGTTAGCGGCCATTATTTTAAGCCAAGGAATCTGGCTACAAGCCGATGGTGTTTTTACTATTGCCGTCGCTTTGTATTTGTTGTTTGGTGCAGGTCAGATTATTTACCAAAGTGTTTACCAGTTAATGGATCATGAATTGAATGATGATGATGTGGCTCAAATCACGACCATTATTTTAGCTCATGAGCATACGTTAGGTTTACATGAACTTCGCACAAGACAATCAGGCGCGCAGCGCTTTATTCAATTTCACTTAGAATTGGATGATGGTTTATCGTTACTAGAAGCACACAGCATTGGCGATGAAATAGAACATGAAATTTGTCAAGCGCTTGCACCGTGCGAAGTGTTTATTCATCATGATCCAAGTTCGACTGTGTCGGAAGAGTTGAAGGAAATACAAACGGAAATCGAAAAACACTGTTCATCCTGAGCTTGTCAAAGGAGGAATGTTTATTTCTCTAGTGTTGCTCAAACCACTGAATAGCCGCTGCTAATGCTTGTTCACGGTACATATCACTTTCAAAAAACAATTCATGATAAGCATCGGCTATTATTAGTGGTTTGCCATTGGGGCACGAGTGTGGCTGTAATTGGTGTAATCGTAGGCAAAAATCATGCTGAGCTTGATTTTTTACAATTTTATCCTGACCTGCTTGTAACACCAATGTCGGGGTGGTGATTTTCTCTATATGGTTGAAGATTATCTCTAGCGCTTTTTGAGACTCAGTTAACCATTGTAAGGTTACACCACCAAGTTGAATTTCTGGTGTGGTTTTATATAGTTGTGTAAATTGCTGATAACGTATTGGTGAATGCATTAATACATTATCGTAAAATGGATTTTGAGAGAAACCTTTATGGCCAAAAAAATACCAAGGAGTATTATCAAACAATCGATTTAACTGTACAGAAACGTTTAATACCGATTTGGCAATAAACTCAGGGACGCGACCACTATTAAAACCTAGCATAGGTGAAGACAGCACAGCCGCTTGTATATTGTTAGGAAAGTCTTGTAAATATCGGGTAGCAATTGCGCCTCCCATGGAATGCGCTAATAAATAAGGTTTACTACCTTGGCAATGAGGAGTGACTGTACTTTCAATAAAATAATGGAGATCATCAACATAATACTGAAAATCTTCGACATGACCTTTGTGGGGGTTTGCTAACAAATGTTGAGATAAGCCCTGACCACGGTGATCAATTAGAAACAGACTATAACCGCTATTGAATAAATCGAAACTGATCTCTTTATATTTTAGATAACTTTCACTGCGCCCTGACAGAATAACTAAGCACTTGGTTGGGATAGTCGCATTCTTGTTAATGAAGGTAGCATAATTGATACGCACGTCATTAACGCCACTAAAATAGGAAAAGTCACCTTGCTGCCAAAAATGAGCAATTTCACCCTCATATCGGCTGGCTAGTTCAGATTCAGTGGTGAATTCAGTGTTGTCCGCTTTTGTCATAAATCCTACTAGTGCGACAGTAATAAACACATACTTCAGCATTTTTATTACTACTTCTCCGTTAGACTTGCTTCTAACTCCGCTAATCGCGATTCTAATTCGGATATTTTAGTGCGTGTTTTAATCAATACTTGTGTTTGTACATCAAATTCTTCACGCGTTACTACGTCGAGTTGCGATAATTTACGTTGCAGCACGCTTTTGGTTTTATCTTCAAAATCATTAGCTAGATCCTTTAAGCTTGGCGGAATAGCATCGGTTACTTGCTTGGCTATATCTTCAATTTTTTTTGCATTTAACATGGGCGTTTCCTGAAATTTCACTTGATAACATTGTAACTGTTTTGTCTTCGAGTAAAAACAGGTAAAATCAGCAACTGTAAATTTTTATTACGCCTTTAATATATTTCTGTGATTACACAACTTGAGATGAACCGTTACAATGAAACTTAATCCCGGACAGAATGAAGCTGTTAAATATGTTAGCGGCCCTTGCCTTGTTCTTGCCGGTGCTGGCTCGGGAAAAACCGGCGTTATTTGTCAAAAAATTGCTCACCTTATTCAAAAATGTGATTACAAGGCGCGCAATATTGCCGCGGTGACTTTCACCAATAAAGCTGCGCGTGAAATGAAAGAACGTATTGTTAAGATGCTAGGCAAAGACTTAACGCGTGGTTTAACTGTTTCGACCTTTCATTCGCTAGGTTTAGATATTGTTCGTAGAGAAATTAAAGTATTAGGTTATAAGCCGGGCTTTACCTTGTTTGATGATCAAGATTCGATGGCGTTAATGAAAGAGTTAACCATGGACGAATTTGATGGGGATAAAGACTTACTGAGCAAATTACAACGGATGATTTCTAACTGGAAGAATGATCTGTTCTTACCTGATGCCGCACTCAACATGGCGGTAGATGCCGACACACAAGAGTGTGCTGAATTTTATCAGCGTTATCATCAGCACATGAAAGCCTATAATGCGCTGGATTTTGATGATTTGATTCTTATTCCGACCTTATTAATGAAAAATTATGAAGAAGTACGGATGCGTTGGCAAACTAAAATTCGCTATTTATTAGTCGATGAATATCAAGATACCAATGCCAGTCAATACGAATTAATAAAACAAATTGCCGGAGAACGTGCTCGTTTAACCGTGGTCGGTGATGATGATCAGTCTATTTACTCTTGGCGCGGCGCGAAGCCAGAAAATTTAACTTTACTTGGTAAAGATTTTCCGCAACTTAAACTGATAAAACTAGAACAAAACTACCGCTCAAGTGGCCGTATCTTGAACTGCGCTAACACCCTCATTGCCAATAACCCCCATGTTTATGATAAAGCTTTATTTAGTGAACTGGCTTATGGTGTTGAATTGCGTGTGGTGCAAACCAAAAATGAAGAAGATGAAGTCTCGCGTATTATTGGTGAATTAATTGGCCATCGATTCATGAATCGTAGCAGTTATAAAGACTATGCTATTTTATATCGGGGTAATCATCAGTCACGTTTACTTGAAAAAGCTCTGATGACGAATCGAATCCCCTATAAAATTAGCGGAGGAACGTCATTTTTCTCGCGTTCAGAAATTAAAGATGTCATGGCTTATTTACGCGTGCTAGTTAACCCAGATGATGATAATGCTTTCTTACGTATGGTTAATGTACCAAAGCGTGAGCTGGGCCCAGCAACGTTAGAAAAACTCGGTAATTATGCCAATATACGCAAAATCAGTATGTTTGCTGCTAGCTTTGAGTTAGGGCTAGAGCAAACGCTAACGGGTCGTGGCTTAATGAAACTACAAGCATTTACGCGATGGTTGGTTGATGTTGCTGATCAAACGGATCGGGGCGATATTGCGGCAGTGTTACGCTCCATGATCCGTGAAATTAACTATGAAAACTTTCTTTATGATACGTCGCCTAGTGCAAAAGCGGCGGAAATGCGTATGAAGAATGTTACGGAGCTATTTAGTTGGGTAACGCAAATGCTAGAGGGCTCTGATGATGAAGAGCCGATGACCTTACCTCAAATAGTTACCCGTTTAACCTTACGTGACATGATGGAGCGTAATGAAGAAGAAGACAATAACGATCAAGTGCAGTTAATGACGTTACATGCCTCTAAAGGCTTGGAGTTTCCGTATGTATTCTTAATTGGTATGGAAGAGGGGTTATTGCCTCACCAAACAAGCATAGATGAAGGCAGCGTTGAAGAAGAGCGTCGTTTAGCTTATGTAGGGATTACTCGTGCCCAACGTGAGTTAATATTTACTTACGCGAGAGAGCGCCGCCAGTTTGGAGAGGTATCTCGCACTGAAGCCAGCCGTTTTTTACATGAACTACCTCAAGATGATTTGAACTGGGAGCTAGGGCAAGTGAAAAAAACAGAAGCCTATAAAGAACAATCTAAGAAACAGGGCATGGCAAGTTTGCGAGCGCAATTAGCTAAAGGTAAAAAGTCTTAAGTCTTCTTTCGATTTTTTGACCCTTCGACAAGCTCAGGGCGAACGGGATATTTACAACTCACACTTCCCTCGCACTCAGAACCAACGATACTATTTATCTCCGTTCGTCCAGAGCCTGTCGAAGGAAGGAGCCAGTCTAAAACACTAGCTAAACCAAGATTATCGCCAAAGCAATCAACGCTCCAGCCACGAGTATACTTATCACCATATTTTTACTTTGCTGAGTGTGTTGCACAAGTAACTTTTGCATTAATAAGGTTTGTTGTTGTTGGTTTTCTTTCCCAACTTTTAAGTAGTCATAAACAAGATCAGGAATTTCAGGTAATTTTTCATTCCAAAAAGGTAAGTTGTCTTTAATTTTAGTAAATACCGCTTTCACGCCCATTTGATCTTTAACCCAATTTTCTAAAAAAGGTTTGGCAGTTTGCCATAAATCTAATTGTGGATAGAGTTGACGACCTAAGCCTTCGATATAAAGTAGGGTTTTTTGCAGCAGCACTAGCTGTGGTTGTACTTCCATATTAAATCGACGGGCAGTGTTAAATAAGTTAACTAATACTTGCCCAAAAGAAATTTCAGCCAGCGGTTTGTTAAAAATTGGCTCACAAACGGTGCGGATAGCGAATTCAAATTCATCTACACTTGTACTGGCGGGTACCCAGCCTGAATCCACGTGTAATTGTGCTACTTTGCGATAATCGCGATTGAAAAAAGCCACAAAGTTTTCGGCCAAATAACGTTTGTCATCTCGATTTAACGTACCAACAATACCACAATCAATCGCGATCCATGTAGGATCAGCCGGATTAGTTGCGTTCACAAAAACATTGCCAGGGTGCATGTCGGCATGAAAAAAACTATCACGAAAAACCTGGGTGAAAAAGACTTCTACGCCGCGCTCGGCTAATAACTTCATGTCAACACCAAGCTGCGTTAGCGTATCAATGTCAGCGACGCCTATGCCATAGATACGTTCCATGACTAATACGGTTTTAGTGCTATATTCACTATAAATTTCAGGTACATAAAGTACTTTGTCGTATTCACTACCTTGTTCGAAGTTACGTTTTAGCTGAACAGCATTAGCCCCTTCACGATTAAGGTCTAATTCATCTAGAATGGTTTTACGGTATTCAGCAACCACTTCTGTTGGTCTTAGGCGTTTTCCATCAGGTAACCAACGCGCGGCAATACGGGCAAAGCGCGACATTACCTTTAAGTCGGCTAAAATAGTTTGGTCAATATTAGGGCGTAAGATTTTAATAACAACCTTTGTCTCAGTCTCATTTTTAAGCAAAGTTGCGGTATGTACTTGTGCGATAGAAGCGGATGCTAAGGGCGTTATATCAAATTCACTAAAATGTTTCTCGAATATTTCAATGCCCATGGCATCAATGATTAATTGTTTGGCTAATTCACCATCAAAAGCGGCTACTTGATCTTGTAATAAGGCGAGTTCATCGGCAAAGTCTGGCGGCAATAAATCACGACGTGTGGAAAGCATTTGGCCAAATTTAATAAATACCGGGCCAAGTGACTCAATGGCTAATCGAAAACGCACAGCGACGGCTTTATTTTTATGTTTGTTTCTTAACCAAAAGCATGAAAAACGACCAAGTTTGGCATACCAAGGCAACATTCTTCGTGGCACCATTTCATCTAAGCCATAGTGTAAAAATGTTTTAACAATGCGGTATAGTCGTATGCTACTCACGTTATTGAAAGTCCTTGCTGTTAATTAATGGTTGGTTTTACGGTTGATTAGCTGCGAGACACGTTGATTAAGTTCATCGACCTGCTGGCTCACTTCAAAGACTTGTTGGCTAAATTGGTCTATTTGACTACGTGTGACCACTAAGCGCTTTTCGTGCACTATATATTCAGTGGCATCAGCTTTAATTTGCTTGGCTGCAAAGTGTACTTTTGTAGAGACTCGCTTACCTAATTGCATTAACTTATGTGTAGGTATATCACCAATATGATTAGCTAATTCACTTTGCCAATCAATATCTAAATTTTCAGCAACGCTAGCGAATTGTTGCGCTACTTTTATATCACCGGTTAAGTCCAATTTATTTTGTTTAATTAACGCTGTGATTTGTTGCTCGGCTTTTAATTCTCGTAAGGTATTTATACTTGTTTTTATAGTGCAGTCAGTGTGCTCAGTCAGTGTTGTTACCATAACTTGTGGGTTTTCGATGGCGTTACAAACAGTGAAGCTCAATGGAAAATCTAATTCTTCTAACTCAACAGTTAAGGTTTTTTGCGTTAACTTTTCTAATGAAGCATGGGTAGCGCTCAATGCTAAAGTCTTATTAATCAACACTTCTAACGCTGACGTCAACACTTGTGAAATCATTAAGCTGGATGTGAGTTTTGATAAGGTAGTTGTCATAACAATTAAAACTTATACCCTTTGTGAAGGGCAACTACACCACCCGTTAAATTTTTAAAACTCGTTTGTTCGAAGCCAGCATCATCCATCATTATTTTTAACGTTTCTTGATCCGGGTGCATACGAATAGATTCAGCTAAATATTGGTAACTGTCACCATCTTTAGCCACTAATTCACCCATTTTAGGTAAAATATTAAATGAATAAAAATCGTAAGCTTTGTTAAGTAATTCATACTCTGGTTTGGAAAATTCAAGCACTAATAAACGACCACCGGGTTTTAATACGCGATATATTGAGCGTAGCGCCATGTCTTTATCTGTAACATTACGTAAACCAAAAGCAATAGTAACAATATCAAAAGTATTGTCTTCAAAGGGTAAATATTGGGCGTTGGCTTGCACATACTCTATATTTTGTACTAACCCTTTATCGCGTAATTTATCACGACCTACATTTAGCATAGAGCTATTAATGTCCGCTAATATAACCTTGCCTTCCTTGCCTACCAATTTAGAGAATTTGGCAGTTAAATCACCTGTACCACCCGCTAAATCAAGTACTTTATTGCCAGGACGAACGCCACTGGCATCAATGGTAAAGCGTTTCCATAACCGATGAACACCAAATGACATTAAGTCATTCATCACATCATACTGTTTGGCTACCGAATGAAAAACACCAGCAACCATCGAAACTTTATCTTCTTTATCAATGGTCTTGTAGCCAAAGTGAGTGGTGGTGTCTGGTGATGAACCTTGTTTGTCTGGAGATTGATTTTGTTCTGAAGCTGACATCTGCTATTCACTAATTTTGGTAATTATTGATAGTTTACTGTATGTGAGGTAAATCAACAAATACTCGGGAGACTTTTGTTGATTTAGAGTGGTTATAAAGGTGAAAAATATAAAGGGCTAAACAAAGTTTTTATGATCACGGTATATACCATGCAACATTAGAGAACGTGTTGAGCAAGTTGTTATAGATTAAACGGTATTGGCAATATAAAGGTATAATTGGTACAGCAACCTGACAATATCCATTAAAGTTCGTAATTGTCAGGTTATATTTGGATTCTACAAGCGATAATATTTATGACCGTGTAATACTTTGCAATACTTCAATATCAACTAGGTTAGTTACTGATGTTTTAAGCGGGTTTATCTTAGTCGTTGTGATCAGTAAGCCATCTTCATTAAGTTCGATATAACCTTGTTCTCGTAGGGTGTTAATTAAGGTTGCTTGCGCTTTTTTGTCAATAAATTCAGGAGCGGTGATATTATTTAAAACAGATAATCGCTTCGCTATGGCAACAACTTTTTGTTCTAAATCTCGTCTAGTAAGTGGTGCTAAACGGTTTGCCAACGAGGTTATAATAGCAAGTCTTTGGAGGCTTTCATCGATACATTCAGCCATATGGTGGATATAACTCAGTTGTTGGGTGTCACCTGTTAATGACCAGAGTTCAGATTTACTGTGTTTAGCAATACCTGATTCCTCTAAAAAAGCCAAAACCTGTTCAACTTGTTGAGTCATTTTCTCAGGTGTTTGCCATAAAAAAAGATCATCTTTTAAGGTGGCTAATAAGTTCACCGTTTGCTCCGTTATTTGCTTTTGAGCTATTTCTCGATTGTGAGTTAATAGCTTACACACTAACGAGATTAAACTATAGGTATGTAAAATATTGTTCCGATAGTAGCGCATCTCTAAGCTAGCAGAGTCATTTAGTGAGATGATAGTACCAAAGCTATCTGTGGAGACTGTGACCTTATTAAGTGAAATAACATGCGCTAATAATTCACTGCCACTTTCTTTTGGTATTGTGAGTTGCTGACTAAAAGGTGCTTGTCGTTGAATATTTAGTACGAAATCTAATTGTTTTTCTAAATCAGCTTTAGCAAGGGCTTTGTTTTCACAGGCATGTAAAATAAGTGCAACTAATGCTACGCCGTTTAGCGCAGCACATTGATTGATGCGGCTCATTAATTGATTTGCTATATCGTTAACCGTTGGTGTTAACCAGCTAGGTTTTTGCAGGTCTACAGGGTTAATCGCCGACTTCCAATTGGGTACTTGTTTATTCAAATAGTCATTAATATTGATTGGCTCACCAAAATTCACATAACCATTACCATAATTACGGAGATTTTTAATAGCTTTAAGTACACCAAAGATAGATTCTTTTTTCTTTTCACTGCCGCTAAGTTCTTTATGGTAAGTGCCAACTTCCATGACATGCTCATAACCTAAATAAACAGGTACTAAGGTTAATGGGCGGTCGATACCACGAAGTAAACTTTGAATGGTCATGGCTAGCATGCCAGTTTTAGGGTTTAATAATCGGCCTGTACGGCTACGCCCACCTTCGGTGTAATACTTTACGGAGTAGCCACGTTCAAATAACAAACCTAAGTATTCACGGAAAATGGTTGAATATAAACGATTACCGGCAAAACTACGGCGAATGAAAAAAGCACCGCCTTTTCTAAATACGGGTCCAGCAGGCCAAAAGTTTAAGTTAATTCCGGCAGCAATACGGGGCATAACTAAGCCTTCTTGTAAAATGACATAGGAAAGCAATAAATAGTCCATATGGCTTCGATGACACGGTACGTAAATGATTTCGTGTCCATCTTGAGCTAGTTCTCGTAATATTTGAGAGTTATTCACTTTTATGTCGCTATACAGACGCCCCCAAAGCCAGCGTAAAATTCGTTCACCCAAACGCACTAATGAAACACTGTAATCACCCGCTATCTCTTCCATCATTTTTTGTGCTTGCTTTTTTACTTGCTCAGTGCTGAGTTTTTTGCTTTCAGCTTCATCTTTGATAATGCGTATTACGGAAGGGTTGGCAAATAAAGCCGTGAACATTTGTTGGCGATGAATAAGGCGAGGCCCTTTGGCTGCAATGTTTTGTCGGTGAAAATGAAAACGAGCAACGCGAAGTAATTTATGGGCCGTCGCTTCATCATTACCGTGATTGTCAGACATACCCCTTAACGAGAGTGCTTTGCTGTATCGTACTAAGCTATCGCGACCTAGAAAAAGCACAATGAAAATTTTCCGAAGCCAGGTAGGAGAAGCCTGCTCTGCAAGTAAAGAAGAAACATTGGCATTATTTTTTTCTTGAGTGGGTACTCTACCCCAAATAAGGTTGACGGGTATCAATTGCGCATCAAGTTCTTTGTTAATATCGTGCTCATTAAGGATTTCTAGACCTTGATTTAGTGCAGTAGTTGGTTTGGCTAAACATAAAGTCCGATCAAAAATTTTACCATTTATGTTGATTTGGCTTAGCGGATCAGGAAGTTTTTGTTGTTTACAGGCCGTTTGAAGTATTAATAAATCACTGGCTGATTGATGGCTTATCACGTAAAAAATGGGGCGAGTTTGTGTTTCAACGGATGCTTCGGCATCTCGCACTACTTTACTACGAACCAATAAATGCAAAGGAAGTTTTAATAATAAATAAAAAAAAGAACGCAATATAGACATCATCATCGCTAAAATTAATTGTTGGCATGAAAAAAGAAGAGTTTAACATTTATATCCAAACCAGTTCAAGATGTGAGTTGTAAGGTGGAAAGTTAACCATGAGCAAGGGGCTTTTTTATTCAGTATAAATACATTCGTTGCGTCCAGAATTTTTGCTTGATTAACGCAGCTTGTTCAACAAGGGAAAATACAGAGTTTTCAACTTTCACAGGAAAGGATATATTGCTTTTAAGTTAATCGGCCACAAAGGCTTCGGTAATCAATGCTCTCTGTTGCCTTATTTATAGGAGCCGAAACTATTTCGTTTTTATTGTACATATAAAGATATATGATTGATTTGTTATTATAATCATGTTGTTCTGATAGAAAATAACATTGCAAACCAGACAAAACCAATCCAAATAATACGAAAGGAACTGTTTTGAAGAAAATTGCCATTTTTGTTGATGTACAAAATATTTATTACACCACACGAGATGCCTATAAGCGTCAATTTAATTATCGGTTATTGTGGCAAGAATTACTTGCTAAGGGCGATATAGTACAAGCGACTGCTTATGCCATTGCGCGCAGTGATGATCAGCAACATAAATTTCAAAAAGCGCTAAAACATATTGGTTTTGAGGTAAAACTAAAGCCCTTTATCCAGCGTAGTGATGGTTCGGCGAAAGGTGACTGGGATGTAGGTATCACCATTGATATTATGACTGCGGCTGCAACGCAAGATATTGACACGATAGTACTTCTTTCTGGCGATGGTGATTTTGATATGCTGCTCAGCCATATTAAAGCCGAATACAATGTGAATACGATTGTTTATGGTGTACCAACATTAACGGCAAATTCACTGATTAATGCCGCAGGTGAATATTATAAAATAGATCAAAGCTTATTGTTGTAGCTATTTACTCCTGTTGAGACTAATGTATCAAATCAAATCAATTTTATAGAATAAAATTATTGATATGGCAAAGGCTTCTTATTGGTAATTGGTCTGGAGGTAGCCGCTAGGAAATTTCAGAGTAAATGAAAAAAATTTGAAAATACCAAAATTGATATCGGTAAGTAATCACCACAACTAAGCATTGATTTTACAAAAATCCTGTATATACTACCAGTATAACTGTCAATATATACAGGAATTCTCTATGGTTGCTATACACGAACTAAAACCGCTAACTACTCGACAACAACAAATTTTTGACCTTATTAAAGAAACCATTAACGATACAGGGATGCCACCGACTCGTGCAGAAATTGCTGGGTTTTTTGGTTTTAAATCGGCTAATGCGGCAGAAGAGCACTTAAAAGCGTTAGCTAAAAAAGGCTATATAGAGATGCTACCAGGTACATCTCGTGGTATTCGCTTAGCGGAGCAATTTCTTGAAGAGGAAGGTTTGCCTTTAGTTGGCCGTGTTGCTGCGGGAGAGCCGATTCTAGCGGAAGAGCATATTGAAGATCATTATAAAATGGATGGTAGTTTATTTCATCCCACGGCTGATTATTTATTGCGTGTGGATGGCGAAAGCATGAAAGATATTGGCATTCTAGATGGTGATATCCTTGCTGTACATCAAACGACTGATGTACAAAATGGGCAAGTGATTGTTGCGCGTGTTGAAAATGATGTTACGGTTAAACGCTTTAAACGAGAAGGGAATATCGTTTATTTACAGGCTGAAAATGAAAATTTTTCGCCAATTATAGTTGATTTAACGAGCCAAGAATTTAATATCGAAGGTCTTGCCGTGGGTGTTATTCGTAATGGTAACTGGATGTGATTTTTACTGACACATTTTGAAAAAATCGTTGTTGTTAAGTTGGGTGAGTATCACTAGGTGGTATTCGCTCTCATTTTTGATAAGTTCTTTCTGTGAATATTACGCCATTTTCACCTCAATCATTCCTCCTTTTTTATTGTCTTGTTTAAAGATCTCGCTATAAGCCGATGATTTAAGTATTTCAAAACATTTAATTTCTAAAGGATAAAAATACCTTTAGTCTAAACCACCAAAGCCCATACCACTAAAGCCTGCATCTTATCTTAGAGTTGTTACTCTATTGAAATTATTAGTATTTATTTATTCACAGTTAAAATATTGTTTGACCTAGATCAAATTTTGAGTGATTCTAGAGCTGAAATTGAACAAAAAATAACAGTAAACAATAAGAAAAAAGACGTTAATGCGCTCGATATCTGCTTTGCAAGTTAAGGTGTACCATTTCACGTCGGTGAATTTAATAAAAAATAATAACTAAATTAACAGATATTCAGTTTAATGAGTTGTGATGACCATTGCTGTATTTATGTTTTCTATTTTAATAGATAGGGGAGAGGTTGAGTGAGCAGAGGTAACCAAAATTGGTTGGTGGGGGCTTGGCTACCTATAGTGGCCATTTTTTCTAGTTCAACATGGGCAGATACACAATTAAATCTGACTAAAGGGGTGACAGCAGTTAGTAGAGAGGTATATGACTTACATATGCTCTCCCTCTATATTTGCACTGGAATCGGCGTGGTTGTGTTTGGTGCCATGTTTTGGTCCATGATTTTTCATCGAAAATCTAAAGGGGCGAAAGCTGCTGACTTTCATGAGAGCACTAAAGTAGAAATACTTTGGACCGCTATTCCTATTGTTATTCTAATCGCCATGGCTATTCCGGCAACTAGCACCTTGATTAACATGGAAAACAATGAAGATTCTGATATCACTATTCAAATCACTGGTTCGCAGTGGAAATGGCATTACAAATATTTTAATGAAAATATTGAATATTACTCAGTGCTGTCGACGCCACGCGAAGAGTATGAAAATCAAAATGGTAGTTTTGCTGGAAATGGCGCTAGTAAAAATGATAATTATTTACTTGAAGTAGATAAGCCCTTAGTAATGCCTATCAATAAAAAAGTTCGTTTTTTAATTACTTCAGATGATGTTATCCATTCGTGGTGGGTTCCTGCCTTCGCCGTTAAACAAGATGCTAATCCCGGTTTTATTAATGAGGCTTGGACTAAAGTTGATGTGCCAGGCATTTATCGAGGCCAGTGTGCAGAACTTTGTGGTAAAGATCATGGCTTTATGCCTATTGTTGTAGAAGTTAAATCAGAAGAAGATTATGCCAATTGGTTAAATGAACAGCATACATTAACTGCCAAAGCGGCGGATGCAGAAAAGGCTTCATTAAGTGCTTCTATGAGTAAAGGTGAATTAATGCAACTAGGTGAATCAACCTATATGGCGCATTGTGCAGCTTGTCATCAACCAACAGGTCTAGGCTTGCCGCCTACATTCCCAGCACTTAAAGGTAGTGCAGTTGCTACAACAGGCTCTATTAAAGATCACATTGCGATAATACAAAACGGTAAAGGTATGATGCCTCCTTTTGGTAAACAGTTAAGTTTAAAAGAAATTGCAGCTGTCGTTACCTATGAGCGTAATGCTTGGGATAATGATACTGGAGATGTGGTGCAAAGTGCAGATGTTAAAGCAGCGAGCGAGGAGTAAAACATGACAACAGAAACAATAAATGAATCGCTTGATGACGCACATAATGATGATCATCACGACCATAAAATGACAGGGTTAAAGCGTTGGTTATACACAACCAACCACAAGGATATAGGAACACTATATCTATGGTTCTCATTCATTATGCTATTAACGGGTGGTGCATTAGCCATGGTTATCCGTGCTGAGTTATTTCAGCCGGGTTTGCAAATTGTTGAACCAGATTTTTTTAACCAGTTAACCACGGTACATGGGTTGATTATGGTGTTTGGGGCGATTATGCCGGCATTTACTGGGTTTGCTAACTGGATGCTGCCTATGATGATCGGTGCGCCAGACATGGCTTTACCTCGCATGAATAACTGGAGCTTTTGGATTTTACCTTTTGCTTTTGCTATTTTACTTGGTTCATTCTTTATGGAAAGTGGCGCTCCAAATTTTGGTTGGACATTCTACGCTCCGTTATCAACCACCTATTCAAATGGTAGTACGGCATTTTTTGTATTTGCTGTGCATATTATGGGTATTTCTTCTATCATGGGGGCAATTAATATTGTTGTCACTATTATGAATTTACGTGCTCCGGGCATGACTTATATGAAAATGCCACTATTTGTTTGGACATTTTTTATCACGGGTTATTTGCTCATAGCCGTAATGCCTGTGTTAGCCGGTGTAGTAACCATGCTATTAACGGATACCTATTTCGGTACTAGTTTCTTTGATGCCGCAGGTGGTGGCGATCCAGTAATGTTCCAACATATATTCTGGTTCTTTGGTCATCCTGAAGTATACATTATGATATTGCCAGCATTTGGGATTGTTTCCACGATCATTCCTGCTTTTGCCCGTAAAAAACTATTTGGCTATAGCTCTATGGTTTATGCAACATCGTCTATTGCGTTGTTGTCATTTATTGTCTGGGCACATCATATGTTTACCACAGGAATGCCATTATTTGGTGAGCTATTCTTTATGTATTGCACCATGTTAATTGCAGTACCTACAGGGGTTAAGGTGTTTAATTGGGTTGCCACTATGTGGCGTGGTTCTCTGACTTTTGAAACGCCAATGTTGTTTTCTATCGCCTTTGTTATTTTGTTCACTATTGGTGGGTTCTCTGGTTTGATGCTGGCATTGACCCCAGTTGATTTTCAATATCATGATACTTACTTTGTTGTAGCTCACTTTCATTATGTACTCGTAACGGGCTCGTTATTCTCAATTTATGCTGGTGCTTATTTTTGGTTACCAAAATGGACTGGGCACATGTATAACGAGTCTTTAGCTAAATGGCATTTTTGGTGTTCGTTAATTTCGGTAAATCTATTGTTCTTCCCTATGCACTTCTTAGGGTTAGCGGGTATGCCTCGCCGTATTCCTGATTATGCATTACAGTTTGCTGATTTTAATAAGTGGGTAAGTATTGGCGGGTTTGCCTTTGGTTTATCACAATTAATTTTCTTAGCTGTTGTGATCAAATGTATTAAAGGTGGCAAGAAAGCGCCAGCTAAACCATGGGATGGCGCCGAAGGTTTAGAATGGACAGTGGCAAGTCCTGCTCCATATCATACGTTTAGCACACCACCGAAGATTGACTAGAAATGAGTAAAGGCATAGAGCAGCAAACTGATAAACGAAGCAACGGCAAAGTGATTAAAAAGCTGGTGTTGCTAGTGTTTGCAATGTTTGGTTTTGGGTTTGCACTTGTGCCTTTATACGATGTCTTTTGTGATATTACCGGTTTGAATGGTAAAACCAACGATGTTGGTGTCGCGTATGAAAATGATGGTATTGATACTACACGTACAGTGAAAGTTCAGTTTATTACCCGAATGGCTAAAGGAATACCTTGGCAATTTGAGCCGGTAATCAATGAGATATCGGTTCACCCCGGTGAAGTGAAATTTGTTAACTTTTACGCTAAAAACAAATCTAAACGCGATATTATTGGGAAAGCAGTACCTTCAGTTTCTCCAGGAATAGCCGCGGGTTATTTTCAAAAGATAGAGTGTTTTTGTTTTACGCAACAGCCGTTAAAATCGGGTGAAGACGTAGAAATGGGTTTACAGTTTTATGTTGATATTGATTTGCCAAGTGAAATAAATACGCTAACGTTGTCGTATACGTTATACGAGATTAGCGTGAAAGTGGATTCATAGAAGCCTAATTATAAGGGCTCTTATTTAAGATAAGAGAAAAGGAACAAAAATGACTACAAAAGAATATGAAAGTTATTATGTACCAGCACAAAGTCACTGGCCAATTGTTGGCGCAGTAGCATTATTTATGATTGCTTTTGGTGCAGCAACTTATGTTACTGACCTTCACAATGAAATGAATGGCTATGGCGGTTACTTATTATTAGCAGGCATTGCCTTAGTGATATATATGATATTCGGTTGGTTTAGTAATGTTATTAATGAATCAATGAGCGGAAAATATAGCCACCAAATGGATAATTCATTCAGGCAAGGAATGAGCTGGTTTATTTTTTCCGAAGTGATGTTTTTTGCTGCGTTTTTTGGTGCACTGTTATATGTACGTTCATTCTCCGTACCTTGGTTAGGTGGTGCAGGTAATAATTTTGAAACAGGAGCTGTTTTGTGGCCTGAGTTTACGGCCAGTTGGCCTTTATTAAAAACCCCTGGCGGGACAGAAACTACTGCAATGGGTTGGTTTGGATTACCGTTAATTAACACCGTTTTATTATTAACTTCATCGATAACCGCTCACTTTGCTCATGTTGCTTTAGAACAAAACAAACGCCCTCAATTAAAAGCTTGGTTAGGGGTAACGATTATCTTGGGTTTAGCTTTCTTATTTTTTCAAGTGCTAGAATATTCACATGGTTATGCTGATGAGATGCAATTGTATTTAACCAGTGGTATTTATGGCAATACCTTTTATATGCTGACAGGTTTTCATGGTATGCATGTAACGCTAGGTTGCATTATGTTAATCGTGATGTTTTTTAGGATATTAAAAGGGCATTTCACATCAGATAATCATTTTGCTTTTCAAGCCGCCAGTTGGTATTGGCATTTTGTAGACGTAGTTTGGGTAATCCTATTTGTCTTCGTCTACATATTGTGATGTTAACTGCGTTGATAAACACGTAATAACAGCATTGAAGGTACTCATTGACTAGCGTCAACTCCGTGCCTTCGCTTTGTTTTAACGTGTATATCTTTGCATTGAACTATCACAGGTAATAGCAATAGAAAGTTAAAGGTACTTTTCAGAAAAAAGAATTAATGAGGTCTAGGGTTAGGGATTATTAATCCCGTTGATAAGCCAATAAGTAGTAATATGACAATGGCAACGGATAGCATTAACCTTCGACCAATAGATTTACTCATAGGCGGCTTATTAGGATCATTTTTATTCATAATCAAGAGCGCGCAAAATAAGTTGTAAACCATAAAAGCGAGCATAGCGACAATAACAATTTTAAATAACAAAAAAAACTCCCATAATTTTATATCGTTAAGTCAAGCTTAACACGTTGTAAGGAAATAACCTTTAGGTGTCAAGTCGTAACAAAATGAATGTTCTGTGGATAATAGTTACTGTGCTTGTTTTTTCCGCATTAGTAAAGCTTGGTTTTTGGCAAAATAGCAGGGCGTCAGAAAAAGAGCAGCGCTTATTGCGAATTGAGCAGCTGAAATCACAAGATCCTCTGTCGTTGCAACAAGTAAATGCACTTGCAGTAAACGAAAATATTAATGACATGCCAGTAACCATTGAAGGGATGTTTAATGAACAGGCCGTATTTCTACTAGACAACCAAGTTAATAAAGGCCGCTTAGGCTATCGAGCCTATCAAGTGTTCATGGTTGATCAATATGCTGTATTGGTCAATCTTGGTTGGGTACAAGGGTCTATTAATAGACAAGAGTTACCTCAAATAAAATCATTATCGGGTAAGCATCATATTCATGGGAATGTGCGTTTAATTGAAGTGGGTATTCAATTACAAGAACAGGTTTTCAGTGATATACAATGGCCATTAAGAATTCAGCAAGTAGAGTTAGATAAATTTTCGACATTAATTAACCATCAGCTATTGCCCTTTGTTATTTATTTAGATAAAAAGGAAGAGATAGGGTTTGAAAAAAATTGGCAGCCTATCGTGATGCCCCCAGAAAAACATCGAGCTTATGCTTTTCAATGGTTTAGTTTAGCTGTTGCTTGGTTCATTTTAATGGTGTGGGCTAAATTTGGCGCTAGAAAAAAAAGTGTATCTAATAAAAATAATAATTCACCTTTGAAAAAAGAGGCCTAAGTAGTATGAGCTCCATAGATCGACCTGAAAATAACAGCAATTCAAATAAAAGTAATCCAAAGAAAAGTCGCCGTAGTTTGTTTTTGGTATTAGCTACTTTTGCTTTACCTATTATTTTAGCTAAAGTTGCTTTAGAGGCGCAATGGTTAGATATGGGGGTGACTAACAAAGGTACGTTATTAACTAATGAATTAACCTTAGAGCAATTAGGCTTAAAGACTACAGATTTTGAGCAACACTGGCTTATTATATACAGCCTTCCAAAGCAGTGCTCTATCCATTGTCAGCAAACGTTGGAAACGGTACACAATACTTATGTTGCCTTGGGTAAAGAGATGCCAAGAGTTTTTCCTGTCGCATTATATCAAAATGAATTATCTATTGAGCAACGTCAAGAAATTTCACAAAGTAAATGGCAGTTATTGGCTATGCCAGAGCAAGCAAAACAACAGATAGTGACACCACAAATCTTTATTGTAGACCCGCTAGGCAATGTTTTTTTAAGTCACCAATTACCTGAAAATACCAAGCAGTTACCACAGCTAGGTAAACAAATATTGGCCGATATGAAAAAGCTGCTTAAATATTCGAAGGTGGGTTAGCACGTGGATGATAATCTTTATACACAACACAATCATGTGATAAGAAAATTAGTTTTTGTCAGTATTTTACTGGCGTTGATAGTGGTCACTTTAGGCGCTCATGCTCGCCTAACTCATGCAGGACTAGGCTGTCCCGATTGGCCTGGCTGTTATGGTTTAATTGCTGTCCCCGAAACAGCTGAGCAAATTGCGTTAGCTGAACAAGTATATCCTCAAAGCCTAGTTGAACCAGTTAAAGCATGGAATGAAATGATCCATCGCTATTTTGCTGGGTTGCTGGGTTTATTGATACTCGTTATTGCTTTTATCTCTTTTAAAAATCGTGGTCAAGGTACTCCTTTAGGCTTACCGGTGCTCATCCTTGTTGTTGTGACTTTTCAAGCAGCGTTAGGTATGTGGACAGTAACCATGAAGCTTATGCCCATAGTGGTTATGGGGCATTTGTTGGGTGGTTTTACTACCTTAAGTTTACTCTTTTTACTGTATTTACGGTTAAACCCATACCGTGTTAATCGCGGCGATTTTTCTATAAAAAAATATGGTCGATTTGCCCTGTTGGGAATCGTCCTTTTAACTGGGCAAATAGCATTAGGCGGTTGGACATCGTCTAATTATGCCGCATTGAGTTGTGTTGAGTTACCTATTTGCCAATCAGGTTGGCAAGAGCAAATAACTTTTGAAAATTCTTTTGACCTAATCCCCCCTGAGCGGGAAAGTTATGAATTTGGGCATCTATCTCATGATGAACGAGTTACCATTCATGTGGTACATCGATTTGGTGCTATTATCATAACAATATACTTAACGTGGCTGTTGTTGATGATCTACTTTAAAGCACAAACCTCAACATTTAAAACGTCTGCTGTTGTCGCTGGGTTAGCGTTGATCACTCAGGTCAGTTTAGGGGTGAGTAATATTTGGTTTTCACTACCGTTATCTGTTGCGGTAGGACATAACTTAGTTGCTGCTTTGTTACTGCTGGCACTAATAAAATTAACTTACCGACTACGTCGAAATATATAGGAAAAACTTATGTCGAATGAAATGATGAGTGACGCAGAAGTGGCTCCGATAATTATGCCTAAATGGCGTGCGTATTATGATCTCACTAAGCCTAAAGTCGTCGCGCTATTAGTACTTACTGCGGTGGTTGGTATGAGTTTATCTGTTCCAGGAGGCTTGCCCTGGCAATTGTTTATACCTGCTATGCTGGGTATTGGTTTATTGTCCTCATCTGCGGCGGCAATTAATCATATTGTTGATGAAAAAATAGATGCGATTATGGGGCGTACTCATAATCGTCCTTTACCTGAAGGGAGAATTACCACCAATAATGCTATTGTGTTTGCTTGTAGTCTTGCCGTGTTAGGTTTTGCATTACTTATGTTGTTGGTGAACCCCTTAACGGCTTATTTAACCTTAGCTGGCTTGGTGGGGTATAGTTTTGTCTATACGTTATATTTGAAGCGAGCGACGCCACAAAATATCACTATTGGTGGTTTGGCAGGAGCAATTCCGCCTTTACTTGGTTGGACGGCGATGACTAACCAAATAGATCCGAATGCTTTATTATTAGTCTTATTAATATTTACTTGGACACCGCCTCATTTTTGGGCGCTAGCTATTCATCGTAAAGATGATTACGCCAAGGTCAATATTCCCATGTTACCCGTAACTCACGGTGTTAGTTTTACTAAAACACAAATATTGCTTTATACAGTATTGCTGTTTGTAGTTGGCTTATTACCCTATTTAGTGGGTATGAGTAATTGGTTGTATTTGATTGGCGCAGTTACCCTCAATTTAATGTTTTTTGCTTATGCGTGGAAACTTAAATTTCATGCGGATGAAAATACTGCGATGGATACGTTTAAATTTTCAATCATTCATCTCATGTTATTATTTGTGATTCTATTGCTTGATCATTATTTATTGCCTGTTGGTTGATCTATGAACAACTATTTTTTAGGTCTTATCGCGATAGCGGCAATGGTGATTGGTGTTGTAAGTTTTAATACTATCACTAAGTTAACGCCCCCTGAGCATGCTTTATATTATCAACAGCCCAGAGAAATCAAACCTTTTGAATTAATCGATCATCATGGGCAACTCTTTACTAAAGAAGCGCTTAATAATAAATGGTCCTTAGTGTTTTTTGGTTATACTTCTTGCCCAGATATTTGCCCCACGACATTACAAAACTTAAATTTTATCTATGGGGATTTGAAAGCTATTGCCCAGAATAGCCAAGTGTTACTAGTGAGTGTTGATCCTCAGAATGATAGCCAAGAAAAATTGTCGCAATACATTGCCTATTTTAATAGTGAATTTATAGCACTACGAGCGGGGCATGAGGTGTTATTCCCATTTGCACGTAATATGGGCTTAATGTACGCGATAAGTGGAGAAGGTGATGATTACTCAGTAGATCATAGTGCTTCTTTGGTATTAATTAATCCTGAGGGTAAAATAGCGGCTATTTTTAAACCCGAAGAAGCCATGGGGTCAGTCCCAGGTATTGATAGCGATAAACTATTAAGCGACTTTCAAAAAATAGTCGCATTGTATTAAGGTCCGTGATGAGTAAGAAAAGTTAGGAGTAACGAAAAGCCCAAGCTGTCATCGTAATTATTAACGAGTAACGTAGGGTGCCGGTTACTGATAGTAATTACAAGTGGTACCAATCACCGCTTTCTTTCAAAATAAACCAGGGTTTTGAATACCAATAATAACGGCCAGGTTTGCTGATGCTGGCGGCAGTACAGTTACAACGTACTCTTCCTATAGGTAAGTCACTGCTGAAATAAATAGTGAAGCGACGATCTCCCTGCCAATCGATTTTCTGTTTCCCCAATCCTGATATATAACAATGTAATCCAGATTTATAAAAGTCATCAGTTTCTATATTGAAAGTGATACTTTTAGCTTTTTTGAATTCAAAAATGGTTTTAGCTTGTTCACCTTGTAATGTAATATTAAATGGCAACGAATTGAGTTTATCTCGTAAAGCTGAAATTTTATCATATGGCATCGATACGGGAAAACGGGAGATACTTGTTAAATCTGAGGATAAACCAACTGCACCCGATTGTTGAGAGAAACCAATAAAGCTATTTTCTTTAACCCAAGATTGTATTTCAGGGTTATATTCACCGTAAGGATAGGCCAAATAATGCCAACTTTGCCCAGTTTTTTCTTTAATAATGGTTTCAGCTTTTAAGAGTAATGTTGTTTGATGTTCTAGCCATTGCTGTTGAGATAAATTATCTATTATCCGTGTTAATGAATCATGTTCAAACCCATGATTAGCAATGATGACGCCCTCATCACCTAAGGCTTTTAATTGTGCCCATGAAAGGTAATGTGAATCTTTTTTACTGTCATTACGATTGATAATGCTGGGATTAACGTAAATAGTGAAGGGATAATTATACTCATCAAGTAAGGGTTTAGCCTGAGTTAATACATCGATATAAGCATCATCAAAGGTAATCGCAACAGTTTTATCTTTTAATGGTTGTTGATTTTTTATGTTATTAATTATTTGGGATAACGGAACAACATTAAAACTATTTTCTTGTAAATACTTCAGGTGTACCGCAAATTGCTTAGGTGTGATGCTCGTACTTTTGGGCGAAGTATCACTAACATGATGGTATTGTAAAATTACGGCCCCGAAACTGGAAAAATGAAATAACAGTAAAAAAATGACTAAAAGTGGAGTTCTCATGATGTTTCTCTAATAATAGTGTCAGTAAAAAACACAATTAATTTAGCTAATATAAACCCACAGACTAAGCCAAACGCATTTGCCGCCATGTCTAACCACTCACCATAACGATTTACATAGGGTTGTATTAATTCTATCGCACCACTAAAAGTGAGAAAAACAAACGTAATCAGCGACCAATGCTTAGGTTGGCGCAATGCTGTAGGTAACATTAATGCGGCATAGGCTATAAAATGATGGATTTTATCTGTACCGGGAACATCAGGTAAACTAGCTGCAGGCCAAAGGGATAAGGTCGTAATACTAACAAGTAGTAGTAAGGTAATGTGAAGCCAGTATTTTTGAATTAAGTGAATCATTAAAGGGGTTCTTTTCTACTCTCAGGGTTTTGTCAATTTAGAATAGTAAACCAACGAGTAGTAAAACATCTAAGTAATCGATGGCGATAAATAGTAAACCAACAACAAAAAGACCAAGACCGGTTACAAAATAGACAAACTACTTTTTAGATCTTGACCTTATTTAGTAAGTAAACTATTACCTATTACCTATTACCTCTTTCACGAACTTGTCGTACTACTATCCTTTATCGCGCTTTCTTACACCTTGAGCTTGTCGAAGGATGGCTTAGTAATATGAATGCTCACCGCGCTCATGCTCAGTTGCATCTTTCACGCCTTTTATTTCATTACCCATTAACTCAATTAGTTGCGTTTCAATACCATCTTTAACCGTCACATCAATTTGGGCACAACCATTACAGCCACCACCAAATTGTAATACCGCATAACCATCATCAGTTATTTCAACTAAGGTACATTCACCACCATGTCCAGCAAGTTGTGGGTTGACTTCAGCTTGGAGAAAATAATGTACACGTTCAAAAAGTGATGCGTCGTCAGCGACTTTACGTAACTTAGCGTTCGGAGCTTTTAAGGTCAGTTGTGAGCCCATTTGATCGGTAACAAAATCGATTTCGGCCTCTTCTAAGAAACTTTTACTGTCCGCATCAACCATGGCGGAAAAACCTTCAAAAGGTAATGTAATATCATCGGGCTCTACTGCATCAGCAGGACAATATGAAACACCACATTCAGCTTTAGCTGTTCCTGGGTTGACAACAAATACACGAATATGTGTGCCTTCTGCTTGTTGAGATAGCAGCTTAGCAAAATGCTCTTGGGCGGTAGGTGAAATAGTGATCATAATACAGGATTCTCTTTGCTCTTAAACAGGAATACCTGAGTCTTTTACTCAAGTATCTGTATTTTACTCCGCAATCTTGTGATGTGCCAATGATTTTTATGCTTTTATTTTCTTCATTTTCTCTTTACATGCTAGATAGGTAAAAGATTACTTATCCATACACGCTCGTGTTGCTTCGTTAATCTCCTTAGCAAAGGAAACTCTGGGTTTGAAATTGGTCACATCATTGAAGGAATGATCAATTAAAACACTATTTTAGTACGCTAGCCCGTATTTTGTTTTCTGTGAGGAAGCGTAGTATCTAAGTGCAATAATCTCAGTGCTTTGGTAGGGTTAAACATACGGTGACCAGCGTCACCTTTTCAACACCTTTGTGTTTTAATAATTTGCTGATTTCACTGGCGGTACTTCCTGTGGTTATTACATCATCAATTAGCATGACATGTTTAACTTCTTCACTTAATGCGTGACGCAGGGTAAACGCATTCGCTAAATTATGACGCCTTTGTACTCCTGTTTGTCCAACTTGACTCGTGTTTTTTTTAATGCGAATTAAGGCTGAACCTTGATAAGGGAGTTGCAACAATAGTGAAAACTGCTGGGCAATTAAATGCGCTTGATTATAGCCACGCTGTTGCCATTTACTTATATGTAGTGGCACACTCAAAATAAGATCTACGGATGGTATTGTATGCGTTTCTTGCCATTGTTTTGCCAGTAAGGAAGCAAATAAGGAGGCTAATTCAAAGCGTCCTTGGTATTTAAATTGTGACAGCCAATGATTGAATGGAGCTAAGTATGGCGAGAGACAAAATAAGTGGTCGAAATGAATACGCGGTAAGCCTTGGTTTACTGCTGGCCAATTAAGTAAATCGCCTTGAATAATCTGTTGTTTAAATAGTGGTAGGTCAGCTAAACAAGTTGAACATAATAATGCTTGTTGTGATGTGGAATTGCCGCATAAATCACACTGAGAAAGACTTAGCCGCACCTGGTGATAGTCAGCTTGAATGTGTGACCGCCATTTTTTTTTCAGTTTGCTCAACGCTAGCCATTCCATTGTTATCATCCATTTTGTAAAATACTATTTATTTATTTATTTATTTAT
>DPHE01000035.1:0-6655 GCA_003521815.1 Colwellia sp. | reverse complement strand
TATTTATTTATTTATTAAGATGTAAGCATGGCAGAAACACTCAAATTTTCCACTTACCTTAAACCAACCAAACACGCTATTCCTATTGTTCTACTTCACGGGTGGGGCTTAAATTCCGGTGTATGGCAACCACTGATTTCGAATTTACCCACTGAATTCACCGATGTTTTTCATGTGATAACTATCGACTTACCTGGTTTTGGCATCAATGTTAATAAAAAAATAAGCCCTTATTCTTTGGGTAATGTTTGTCAGCATATTGCTAATACAATAGAGCAACCGGCGCTTTATTTAGGTTGGTCTTTAGGGGGCTTGATCGCTACAGAAATGGCGTTATCCTACCCTGAAAAAGTTTTGGGGTTAATTACCGTAGCAAGCTCGCCACAATTTATTGAACAAAGATCAGTAGAGGTGGTTGAAGATAAAGTTGTTGATCGGCTTTTATGGCCCGGGATAAAGCAACAGGTGCTTAATGTCTTTCATCAGCAATTAGATATAGATGCTAAAAAAACTATTAATGGTTTTTTAAAATTACAAGCCATGGGTAGCCCACATGTTCGACAAGATATTAAACAAATTAGTCAATTAATTTTTCAGCATGATATGGCTAAGAAAAGCATATTGGATGAGTCACTAAAGCTACTAGAAACAAGTGATTTCCGTTCAAAGCTAACTGATATAAACAAACCTTTTTTACGTCTATATGGCAGTGCTGATAGTCTTGTTCCTAAAGCCGTTATTGGGAAGGTAGCTAAGCTTGCGGAACATAATAGTGAGCAACATATTTTTGAACAGGCATCTCATGCGCCTTTTATTTCGCATCTAGATGATTTTACACGCGTGCTAACAGATTGGCTGTTAACCCACTTTACCCATTGATTTCGGCAAGTAAATTACGCTAATTAAGGTTAATGAAAAGGCTATGATTTATCAGTTTGAATGAACCCATATTTTGAAATATTTCGTGCTAATTTAAGTAATAAAAAGCCTGCAATAGCAGGATTTTTATTGAACGTAAGTTATAGAACTACGAGATTGTTTTGTAGAATGCTTTAAATTCCGTAGTCTTGTCGGTATTGCTTAATGCTCGCTAAACTTACGACTAAGTCAGCATCGGTAGTCTCATCACCAGTAAGTTTTTCTTCCAGAAAAATGACTACGTCAGCGAGGGTAACAATAGAAATTACTGTAGTCTCAAAATCGCGCTCAACTTCTTGAATGGCTGATAATTCACCTTGGCCCTTTTCTTGGCGATCTAAGGCGATTAATACTCCTGAAAGTTCGGCATTATGAGATTTTATGATTTCCATTGATTCACGAATGGCTGTGCCAGCGGTGATTACATCATCGACTAACATAACTTTGCCAATAAGCTCGGCGCCGACTAAACTGCCACCCTCACCATGTGTTTTTGCTTCTTTACGATTAAAGCAATAAGGCACATCAAGGTTGTGATGATCAAATAATGCTACGGTAGTAGTGGTGGCAATAGGAATACCCTTATAAGCAGGACCAAATACTAAATCAAAGCTGATATCAGCATCAACCAGTGCAGCAGCATAAAAACGACCTAAACGGGCTAAATCACCACCGGTTTTAAATAAGCCCGCATTAAAAAAATACGGACTAGTACGACCGGATTTTAACGTAAATTGTCCAAATCGCAGTACCTGTTTAGATAAAGCAAACTCAATAAAGTCACGTTGATAATCTTTCATCTTTTTCTCCAAATTACTGTATATATTTTAGCTTAATGCTGCTTTTTGGTGGTCGAATAATTCATTGATTGCATCTTTAGATAGCAGCATCATGGCTTGCATTTCCTCAAAGCTAAAGGGCTCTTCTTCGGCGGTGCCTTGCACTTCAATAAGCTTACCGGTGTCTGTCATGACGACATTCATATCAGTGTCTGCATTTGAATCTTCTGCGTAATCTAAATCAGCGACAGGTTCGCCTTTATATATACCAACAGAAATAGCGGCAATCATGTGTTTAAGTGGATTAGTTTTAATGATACCTTTAGTACGCATATAATTAAGTGCATCAACTAAAGCAACACAAGCACCCGTAATTGAAGCCGTACGGGTACCGCCATCGGCTTGAATTACATCACAATCGACTGAAATAGTATTTTCACCTAACGCTTTTAAATCAACTGCGGCGCGTAAAGCACGAGCAATTAAACGTGAAATCTCTAAAGTACGACCGCTTTGTTTACCCATTGCTGCTTCTCTGCGCATACGTGTATGAGTAGAGCGCGGTAACATGCCATACTCAGCAGTAATCCAACCTTTCCCTTGGCCTTTCAAAAAACGCGGTACACCTTGGTCAACTGAAGCAGTACATATAATTTTGGTGTCGCCAAACTCAATAAGTACTGAGCCTTCAGCGTGAGCTGTAAATTGACGAGTAATGGTTACAGGGCGAATTTGCCCTAATGTTCTACCGCTTGGACGCATAATGTGACCCTTTTAATAAACGTAAATAAAATAATTGGCGGTATTATAATGCCTCAACACTTTTTTTGAAATATAGTTAAGACAATAAAGGTCATCTATACTCAAGATGCCAGTTTCAGCACGTATTCTTGAGGTCATATGAGTATAACCAGTCGATTGTCATGTAATGCGATATTTTCAATAGTGAGAAAAGAATGAAATCTGTTTTATTAGCTATATTTACTTTAATGATAAATTTAGGTTTATTTTATGTTGGCGCAGCTTATGCTAAGTCGGTTAATAACAATCCGTTACCTCTCTTATCATTAAGCGATGGGTTAGCGGAGTATAGTAAAGTGTATGATGATCAGCGAGATCCGTTTAGCGATGCAAATTCCGCTCTGGCACTCGCTAAAAAAACCAATCGTAATTTGTTGATTGAAATTGGGGGGAATTGGTGTACTTGGTGCCATAAAATGGATGCCTTCTTATTAAAAAACCCTAGTGTTTATCAAGCACTCCATAGTCAGTATGTCCTATTAAAAATCAATGTGAGTGATGGCAATGAAAATAATGCTTTTATGAAGGCATTACCTCCGGTACTGGGTTATCCTCATATGTATGTCTCGACGGCGAGTGGAAAAATGTTGTTGTCAAAAGATACGGCTGAACTACAAGACAATAGCGGGTATTCAAAAGAGTTTTGGTTAACTTTTTTGAATCAATGGCAAAGTAAAGCGACGTTATCAGAGCTATAGGAAATATCATTTGAAATCTTTTTTCGATAAAAACTATCAAACGCCCCTTTGGTTTATAAAAAAGGATGATAACCCAACCGAAGATAAGCAATCACGTCGTCGATTTTTAAAATCTGCAGCGGGCGCTACGGCAATTGCTGCCCTACCTGTTGTATCACTGTCAGCAAAACAGAAAGAACAATCACGGATACAATTAAATCGACTGAGAAAAACGGATCCATGGCTAACGCTTGACGCAACGCTGATGCATTTATTACCTGAATCAGAAGTATCAGCCCAGCCGAGCCCAAGTGCAAAAAGTATTAATGCCTTGGCTTATTTGTATCAAGTGATGACAGTGCAGCCGACTGAAGAAGATGAAAAAGAATTTATTATAAAAGGTGTGGGTTGGTTAAATGGCTTTGCGCAAAGTCAGCAAGGCAAGTCTTTCGTGCAGTTATCAGTTGAGCAAAAAGAACTAACGCTTCGCGGGATCAGCCATTCGAGTGCAGGTGCTAACTGGCTATCCACTTTACTCGCTTATCTATTCGAAGCAATGTTGACTCCGCCTGCTTATGGCGGCAACCCTGACGGTATTGGTTGGCAGTGGCTTGAACATCAAGCGGGTTTCCCATTACCTAAGGCAGGGCAACGATATTTTGAGTTACCGCCACGTGGTAAAGCTAAAATTCAGCGAATAGCATCGAATGAAATATCGATAAAAAATATAGCAGTTAAAAGAAGTACAAAAGCATGAGTAAGTTAAGTGACGTAGTTTTTGATGTGTGCATTGTGGGTAGTGGTGCTGGTGCGTCACCAGTGGCTTACACTATGGCCAAAGCGGGCGCTAAAGTTTTAGTCTTAGAAAAAGGCCCATGGCTGACCGAAAAAGAATTTTTTAAAGATGAGCTAGCCATCAGTATTCATGATGCGTACAACCCAAAACTCAGTGATGAGCAGCATGTCATTGAAGAAAAATACCAAGACGAGGAAGGTAATGCTTTCTGGCAAGGAGAAAAAACCAGTGATTCTGGCTGGACATGGTGGAATGGCACAGTAGTCGGAGGCTCGTCAAATTTTATGAGTGGTTATTTCCACCGGTTAAAGCCGATAGACTTTCGGTTAAAATCGGAATTTGGCGCTATTAAAGGCGCTAATGTTGCCGACTGGCCCATTAGTTACGATGAACTTGAGCCTTATTATGCGATGGTTGAACGCGAAGTAGGGGTGTCGGGGCGTGTAGTTGAACACCCTCACCAAGAACCACGATCAACTGATTTTCCCTATCCGCCCATTGCTGAAGTGCCTATGTCGTCATGGATAGATAAAGCAGCTGATGACATTGGTTATCATGCGGTACCTGTGCCTCGCGCGGTATTGTCGCAACCTGCAATGGGTCGACGCAGTTGTGAGTACTCAGGCTATTGTAGTAGTTATGGTTGTTCGTCAGGCGCTAAGGGCAGTGGTAGAGCGGCCCTACTTAATTATGCGGTTGGTTCAGGTAATTGCACCATTAAACCGAATGCTAAAGTGTATAAAATAGCAACAGATACTACAGGTGAAATTACAGGTATTCATTATTATGACGCTCAAGGTCGTCAGCAAAGTGTTAGTGCAAAAACCTATGTGGTTGCTTGTCAGGCGGTAGAGACTTCTCGCTTGTTACTGGCCTCTACAGGAGAAAAATTTCCTAATGGATTGGCCAATAATAGTGGTCAGGTAGGTAAAAACTTACTGTTTAGTGGCGGTGGTATAGGCAGCGGCGATTTCATGTATGATCAGCTTAATGAACAGCAAGTAAATGAACTAAAAGTTGTTGGCCCGTTTGTAAATAGAGCCTTGCAAGACTGGTATAAAATTGATGATAAAGCATTTGTTGGTGCAAATACTAAAGGTCAGGCAAAAGGCGGCACCATCGATTTCTTATTCCATCAAAACCCTATTGCCAGAGCTAGTGGAACGCAGTGGGGTATTGATAATGAAGGAGAAGATAAACTACTGTGGGGTGAAGAATTAAAACAAAATATCAAGCAAGAATTCACCACGTACAAAACCTTACGCTTTGAAGTCTTTAACGACTGGTTACCCACAGATGACTGCTTTGTTTCGTTAGATAATGAGGTGACAGATAAATGGGGCGATCCGGTAGCCAAAGTACGTATTGGTTATCATCAACGCGATTTAGAGGTAGGTGAATATCTATCAGTAAAGGCCGAAAAGTTATTGGTGGCGTTAGGGGCTAAAAATATTTCTTCTTCAGTAAGTGGTTACCCAGCAACAAACTTAATGGCAGGGGGTTGTCGTTTTGGAGATGATCCAAAAACCTCGGTATTAGATAAAAATTGCCGAGCGCACGAGGTAGATAATTTATACGTCACCGATGGGTCATTTATGCCTACAGGCGGCAGTGTACCTTATACGTTTACTATATACGCCAATGCCTTTCGTGTGGCTGAACACATCAAACAGCAATGGCTTAAACCAGCTTAAACCAGCTTAAATCCTGCCTTTTGACTCAGCATTAACTGAATAATACATATTACCCATGGGGTTGCCTATCTCAAATTCGCATTTAGGGTAGGCTTGGGTATAATCAATACTCTTTTTTGATTAGCTATTTGGAATATTTAGTATGATACACAGCATGACAGCATTTTCACGTGTTGAAATAAAAGGTGATTGGGGCAATGCAGTGTGGGAAATTCGCAGTGTTAATCAGCGTTTTTTAGAAACTTATTTTCGCTTACCTGAGCAGTTTCGGGGTATTGAACCTTTATTGCGCGAACGTTTTCGTCAACAATTAAACCGTGGAAAAGTTGAATGTAACTTACGTTTCAATGCTAATCCTGGCGACAAAAGTGACTTAGCACTCAATGAAAAATTAGCCTTACAATTAATTCAACATGCCAACTGGATTAACGAACAAACGTTAAACTGTAAAATTAATCCACTCGAAGTCATGAGTTGGCCAGGTGTGATGGAAGCCGCAGAAACTGATGTCTCCGTTATTCAAGCTGAGTTGTTGGTAGGCTTTGAGCAAGCACTGACCGATTTTATTGCTGCCCGTGCAAGTGAAGGTGAAAATTTAAAGGCGATGATTGAACAACGCTTAACAGCCATATCTGTTGAAGCTGAAAAAGTACAAACTCATATGCCAGCTGTTATTGATTGGCAACGTAAACGCATTATTGATAAATTTACCGATGCCAATATTGACTTAGACTCTGGTAGAGTTGAGCAAGAATTAGTACTACTTGCACAAAAAATGGATGTTGCTGAAGAGTTAGATAGATTAACTAGCCATGTGAGTGAAACCCTCAAAATTCTCAAAAAAGGCGGTGCTCAAGGTCGACGTTTAGATTTTATGATGCAAGAATTTAATCGTGAGGCAAATACGCTGGGCTCTAAATCAATCAACACCGATGTGACGGCCAGTGCAGTAGAGTTAAAGGTACTAATCGAGCAAATGCGTGAGCAGAT
>DPHE01000093.1 GCA_003521815.1 Colwellia sp. | reverse complement strand
TTTAGCCACCCCATCTTTATTTCACCATTTAGGTGATATAGAAATTGAAATCGGTGATTAGCGCAGCTTGGTAGCGCACTTGGTTTGGGTCCAAGGGGTCGCAAGTTCGAATCTTGCATCACCGACCACTTCTCTATTTTTGTCTATATAAACTCCAAACATTAGTTTGGCTAATCTCAAGTTTAATCGCAAATTATACTCTTTTATATTCAGCTGATTTTCTGTCCACACTTATTCAATGTCTAATTATTTTTCTTGTCATTAAGATAAATTTATAGCCTTTTCTTAATTTAACCTTTTAAAAAAGATGACTATTTTTGGCGTAAAGAGCAATAAATACATCAATTAAGTTGAAATGCCTGTATTGCCTTTGATTTCGCTACGGCGAATCGAAATAACCTCTATAATATATTTCATTTAATTTACTTTCATTTGACTTCTTATTAATGATAACTTCCCTAGTAAACTTGCTATTGCAAGTTCTTTTACGTCTCGCTATAATTTGGCGTCATAAATTTTAACCGTTCGTATGAACAAGGCACTTTTTTACTACTTTATATAAGTAAGGTAAGTAACTATTGGTGCAATATAATAAAGCGTAGCACGCTATTTTTGAGGTAATTAAATGCAAGTTTCAGTTGAGACAACACAAGGTTTGGAACGTCGTTTGACTATTTCAGTTCCAGCCGAAACAGTAGATGTAGAAGTTAAAAACCGCCTTCGTCAAGTTAGCAAAACACAACGTATTGACGGTTTCCGTCCAGGTAAAGTTCCTGCGTCAGTTATTCAAAAGCGTTTCGGTAAGTCAGTACGTCAAGAGGTTGCAGGTGAAATTATGCAACGTAATTTTGTTGACGCTATCATTGCAGAAAAAATTAACCCTGCTGGTCGTCCTTCATTCGTTGCTAAAAGTAATGAAGATGGTAAAGCATTAGAGTTTGAAGCTACATTTGAAATCTATCCTGAAGTTGAATTAAAAGACTTAGAAAAAATTGCGGTAGAGCGTCCAGACGTTGAAGTTAGCGATTCAGATTTAGATGAAATGTTTAAAACATTGCAAAAGCAGCATCAAACATGGAAAGAGAATAAGCGTATCACTAAGAAAGGTGACAAATTAACGCTTGATTTCAATGGCCGTGTTGACGGTGAAGAATTTGAAGGTGGTAAAGCTGAAGGATTCGAACTTGAACTTGGCGCGGGTAGAATGATTCCTGGTTTCGAAAAAGAAGTCACGGGTATGAAAGTAGGTGAAGAAAAAACGATTAACGTTACCTTCCCTGAAGACTACCATGCTGAAAACCTAAAAGGTAAAGAAGCTGAGTTTGACATCGTTGTTCATAAAACTGAAGGTCCAGTACTACCTAAAGTTGACGAAGAGTTTGCGAAACTTTTCGGTGTTGAAGAAGGTGGCGTTGACGCTTTACGTGCTGAAGTTAGCAAAAATATGTCGCGTGAATTATCACAAGCTGTTAAAGCTAAAGTTAAAGAGCAAGTTATTGAAGGCTTATTAGCTGGTCATGAAGTTGGTTTACCATCAGCTTTAGTTGCGCAAGAAGTTGATGTTTTACGTCAACAAGCTATGCAGCGCTTTCAAGGCCAAATGGATCCTAAAAACTTACCTGAGCTACCAAGTGAAATGTTTACAGAGCAAGCTGAACGTCGCGTTAAAATTGGTTTGTTATTAGGTGAAGTGATCAAAGTTAACGAATTAACCGTTGATAATGCTAAAGTGGATGAGTTAATTGCTACTGCTGCTTCTGCTTACGAAGATCCAAAAGAAGTTATCGAATACTATGCAAACAACAAAGAATTGATGCAGCAAATGCAAAATGTTGCTTTAGAAGAGCAAGCAGTTGAATTTTTAGTTGAAAAAGCTGATGTATCAAGCAAAAAAGCGAGCTTCAAAGATATTATGAACCCAGAAGGTAAGTAATACCGCTTTTTATATTGACAAAAAGCTGCGCAATCGCTTAAATGGCTTATATGGAAACATATAAGCCATTTTATTTTTATATGTAAGCCACTTTTTTTACATTAGGTTTAGGGAAGGTACACACTTGTTTACTTCACAGCATGCATCTCAGTTTCATTCACAAATTAATTCTCAACGTTCAGCGTCTAGTCCAGAAAGCGCCTTAGTGCCTATGGTCGTAGAACAAACAGCAAAGGGTGAGCGTTCTTACGATATTTACTCTCGATTATTAAAAGAGCGAGTTATCTTTTTATGTGGTCAAGTTGAAGATCACATGGCCAATTTAATCATTGCCCAACTATTGTTTTTGGAATCAGAAAGTCCAGATAAAGATATTTTTATTTATATTAACTCGCCAGGTGGTTCAGTAACTGCGGGTATGGCAATTTACGATACAATGAAATTTATTAAGCCGAATATCAGTACTGTTTGTATTGGTCAAGCCGCTAGTATGGGAGCATTTTTACTTTCAGGTGGTACCAAAGGGAAGCGTTATTGTCTACCTAATGCGCGTGTAATGATTCATCAACCGCTTGGTGGCTTTCAAGGTCAAGCATCAGATTTTGAAATTCATGCAAAAGAAATTTTGTATATTAAAGATAAGCTAAATCGTTTAATGGCCGAGCATACAGGACAACCATTAGAGAAAGTAACGCAAGATACTGACAGAGATAATTTTTTAAGTGCAGAAAGTGCGGTTGAATATGGTTTAGTTGACTCCATATTAGAACAAAGAAACAGTTAGATTTTTTAACACACTATTTAATCAAATAATGGTGTGCTGAATAAATGATAAAATTACTACTATTCTTAGTTTATATGAACAGTTTGTAGCTAATTAACAGAATTAAGATATTTAGAGGTAGGGCATGACGGATATTAAAAGCGGTGACGGTGACAACGGTAAGTTACTTTACTGCTCATTTTGTGGCAAAAGCCAACATGAAGTTCGTAAATTAATTGCTGGGCCTTCAGTATTTGTTTGCGATGAATGTGTTGAGTTATGTAATGACATTATTCGTGAAGAAATCAAAGAGATTTCACCCAAAACAGAAAGTGAAGCATTACCTTCTCCTGTAGAAGTACGTGAAAGCTTAGATGACTATGTTATTGGTCAGGACCATGCGAAAAAAGTATTAGCGGTTGCGGTTTATAACCATTATAAACGTTTACGTAATGGTGACTCTCATAATGGTGTTGAGTTAGGTAAAAGTAATATTCTCCTAATCGGTCCAACGGGTTCAGGTAAAACCTTATTAGCGCAAACCTTAGCACGTTTGCTTGATGTGCCTTTTACTATGGCAGATGCCACAACACTAACTGAAGCCGGTTATGTTGGTGAGGATGTTGAGAATATTATTCAAAAACTATTACAAAAATGTGATTATGATGTTGAAAAGGCTCAACGTGGTATTGTTTATATTGACGAAATAGATAAAATTTCTCGTAAATCAGACAACCCTTCAATTACGCGTGATGTATCAGGTGAAGGTGTTCAACAAGCATTATTAAAACTTATTGAAGGTACTATTGCTTCTGTACCACCGCAAGGTGGACGAAAGCATCCTCAACAAGAATTTTTACA
>DPHE01000077.1 GCA_003521815.1 Colwellia sp. | reverse complement strand
GGTGGCTCACGCCGTTCATCCTGAGCCTGTCGAAGGAGCAAAGGGTGAAAAAATTAAAATTGATAATCTAAGGTAACACCAAAAATTAATGGCTCAGCTAACTGGGTATATTGCTTAGCTGCATACCCATCTCTTGGGTCGTTACCAAAATAAAAACCACGATTAGCATAATTCTCGTCTGTTAGGTTACGCGCCCAAACTTTAACTTGATAAGTATCGCTTAAGTAACTAACTGAGGCATTGAGTAAAGTAACAGATTCTGATTTTTCATTGTGGCTATCAGAAAAGAAGTATTCATCTTTACCGTTTACCGAAATATGAAATAACCAATTTTCGTTAGGTGTAATGTTCATACCTAAGTTGTATTGGTAATTTGGTGCATGTGCTTGCTCACGTCCACTTAAAGAAGCACCTTCAGCATTGATGAAGTCATTGAATTTAGTATCTAATAAACCGGCGGAACCATAAAATTCTAATAAATCATTAACCTGCAAATTAGTTTCTATTTCAATACCTATATTTGAGCCATTAGCAGCATTACCTAAATAATCAATGAATTCAGAACTACCATCTTCACGGGTAATAGTTTTTGAACTTTTTACCTGTACATCTTTTCTGTCCATATAAAAAACAGCGGTGCGAACAAATGCTACATTATCGAATAAAGAGACTTTGTAACCTAATTCGTAACTTACTAAGTACTCAGGATCAAAGGTTCGTAAATCATCAGGTAAGCTACCATCGGTATTTGCACCACCTGCCTTATACCCGCGATTGATTGATCCATACCAAAAACTGGTATTATTTTGCTGGAAACTAAGTACTAGCTTTCCACCGACCATAATATCGTCAAGACTATCAGTAAAACCGTCTGAATTAACATAATCAGCGTTACGTTCTTCAATTCTAATGCCGGTACTTAAAGACCACTGGTTATTTAATCGACTCTCAAGTTGACTATAAATGGCGGTTGATTGAGTATCGAAAGTTGAATTAAAGTTATTGTCTAAATAAGTGTATTGACGCTGTAAGTCTTCATCGTCCTTTTTAACGTAAATGCCAACAACCCAATCAGTTGAACCGTTGAATAATTTACTGCTGTCGTTTGATAGTGCTCTTAACTCAAGAGTTTGTGTTGATTTATCACGAAAGTAATAATCGGTAGATGAGTATTCCCAATAAGCGTAATCTTGATTTTCGATATTTTCAGGATCAGATATACCCACATAAGCCCAATCTTCATCGTATCCATAAGCAAGCTCTGACTCTACTTCACTAACGAGAGCAATTAACGTAAAGGCTTCAAAACCTTGGTAGTTAAAGCTAGCAGAAAAAGCAGATGTTTTTTGACGGTCAACACCTGGTTGATCAGAAAGGGTTTCGCGGGTGTTATCCAGTGAAAAGGCATCATAACCGTTATCGAAGTCAAAGTAGAAAGCGGCTAAGTCTATCGTTAGTTCTTGGGAAGCTTCTATTGATATTTTTCCTCTGACTGTGGTTTCATCACGGTTGTTAGTATTATCTTTAGCTAAATAGGTATTATCAATAAAACCATCACTTTTATATTGATTAGCTGCTAGGCGATAATTTACAGTGTCTGTTGCTGGGCCTGAAAGTGCTAAGCCTAAACCGTAGCTATCATAATTACCTGCATCTACTTTAATCTCACCTTCAAATTCGTCTGTTGGTGCATTAGTAGTAATATTTATTAGTCCGGCTAACGCATTTGCGCCAAAACGTGTGCCTTGAGGGCCACGAAAAACTTCAGCTTGTTGCACATCAAAAAGGTTAGCAATACTACCGATACCGGTAAAATCGATGCCATCTATAATCATACCCACTGAAGGGTTAATAGGCTCTTGAAATTGACTGCGTTCACCAATGCCTCTAATTTGATAATAACGTGCGCGTTGTGAGCCACTGGCAAAATTAACGTTGGGACTAGCCGCTATTAATTCCTCAAGGTGTTGGGCATTGCGTTGTCTAATTTCAATATCAGTTAATACCGATAATGAAGCAGGGGTTTTCAATAGATTTTGATGACGAAAGTCACTATTAACAGTAATCACTTCAATAGTATTGATTGTTTTTTGCGCTGTATTAGCTGTGGCGCTTAAGCTAAAAAACGATGCTGAAAGTAGCGCAGAAGAAACTGCGAGTGTCAGTGTAGATTTGGTAAAATTCATAAAGATCTCATAAGTAAAATATACTATGGGATCCGGCACTGGGAGGTTATCTTGAATAGACTGTGATTTGATCACTAACCATTCCTACGCCGGTTATATTAATCGATAACTGTTAAATTATTGACTAATTCCCGTCCAGGTTCAAAGGGTTTGTTGATATCATCAACATCTCAGCGATTGGAACTTTATTTTAGAAAAATAAAATCGCACTCCTTGGTTTCGATTGCAGTCTAGCAAAATTTTTAGATGGCTGCGCAACTATTTGACGACAAATAGCTAAAAGTTGTCTTTATGAGGATGTAACTAGTTAGATATATTGGTATTCTTTAGTACGCAGTTTTAGGTTCTGAGCTGGTTCAGAATGACAATGATAGAGAGTTACTATGTTTCCCAATTGGCAATTAGTCAGTATCAGTTTACTTTACATTGGACTGTTGTTCTTTATCGCCTTTTTAGGGGATAAATATAAGCATCAATTAGCGCAAAAAGCGCAAGGAATTATTTATGCGTTAACGCTAGGAGTCTACTGTACTTCATGGAGTTTTTTAGGAACTACAGGACAAGCTGCCACTAACTTTTTATCACATATTCCTATTTATCTTGGACCCATACTCTTATTTATTTTAGCTTGGCCATTTATTCAGCGTATTATTCGCGTGAGTTTAAAACTCAACTTAACCTCTATTGCTGACTTGCTAGCAGCACGTTTTGGTAAATCACATAATCTTGCCATTATGGTTACTATTGTTGCGTTTGTCGGCACCATGCCCTATATAGCTTTGCAATTAAAAGCCATGGTGTATACCTTTCAGCAGTTACAAATTGATCAAAGCTTAAGTCATTGGCACATTGGTTTAGTGGTCAGTTTAGTATTAGTTATGTTTACTATTTTATTTGGTATTCGAAATATTGATGTCACTGAGCGACATCCAGGAGTAATGTTGGCAATCGCCTTTGAATCTTTAGTGAAACTCTTTGCTTTTGTTGCTGTGGGGCTATTTGTTTGCTTTTCGTTATTTGACTCGCCCTTAGATATATGGGAGCAATCGGGTGCAAGTTTGAAATTTGAACAGCAAATGAATGTGGAAAATCTTAGTGCCATGTCAGCTATGTTAGTCATTGTGATGGCGGCATTCTTATCGTTACCTAGACAGTTTCAAGTGATGGTAGTTGAGCTGAAAGATCAAAAAGACACTTGGTTAGGTCGGCGTATATTTCCTGTTTATGTACTTTTATTTGCTTTTTTTGCCGCGCCGTTAGGCTTGGCGGGGCAATTACTCTTAGGTGATACCGTTCCTTCTGATGCCTACGTTTTGTTTTTACCCAGCATTGGAGGGCAGACATGGTTGACCTTATTAACTTTTCTTGGCGCAGTTTCAGCCGCCAGTTCTATGGTCATAATCTCGGCTATTGCGTTAAGCACCATGCTCAGTAATGAAATTGTTTTTCCTATGCTTTATCGCAAACAAAAGGTAGCACAAAGTAATTACGATAATTTTAGAAAACGGTTATTAAATATACGTAAGTTTTTGATATTCTTTGTGATCATGTCAGGATACGGTGTGTTTGTGATGGCCTCTCCTGATACGTTATCGTCATTAGGTGAGGTGGCTTTTGGTGCTTTTGCACAGCTTACGCCTGCCTTAGTGGTCGCTTTTTATTGGCGACGAGCTAGTTTAATGGGCGTATATGCGGGCATATTAGTGGGCTTTATTTTATGGTTGAGTTTAAACTTTTTACCTCAGTTTGGCTTATATGCGTCGCCTTTTGCTGAAGGTATTTTACCCGCTAAAACGACGGCAACTCTATTTAGTTTAGCGGCTAACATCATTGTGATGTGGGCGTTGTCACAGATAAGCCGACAAAGTGTACAAGAGCGAGTACAAGCCTCATTGTTTTTAGAGTGGCAATCACCCGCCTTATCAAGAGTAGAGAATAAACGTCAGCTTGATGTGAGCGAATTAGAGCTGTTAGCTTCTCGCTTTGTTGGCGAGCCTAAGGCGAAGGTGGGTTTTAGTTTATTTCTTTCAGCTAATGATAAAGCGCAACTAGGTAATGTGACTTATAATCAACTTTTACTGCAACACACTGAAAACACTTTAGCTACGGTCATGGGTTCGTCATCAGCACGTTTGGTATTATCTTCAGCACTAAATGGCAGAGATCTTGCCCTCGATGACTTGGCTGTATTGGTTGAAGATGCTTCAAGTCAAAAGCAGCAATTTTCACAAAACTTATTACAGAGTGCGATAGAAAATGCCAGTGAAGGTATGTCGATAGTAGATGAAAATTTAAAACTGGTCGCATGGAATAAAAAATATTTAGACTTATTTAATTATCCCTCTGAAATTGTTTATGTGGGCTGCCCTGTCGAATCATTGATTCGTCATAATGTGCAACGCGGTTTTTGTGGTGTAGGTGATATTGATAAGCAAGTCTTCAGACGTCTTGAATATTTGCGCCAAGGCAGTCCTCATAGCTCCGAGAGACAACAAGCCAATGGGCAAACTATTCGCATTGAAGGGAATCCATTACCTGATGGTGGCTTTGTTATGTTGTTTTCGGATATCACTGCGTATCGTCAAGCTGAGCAAGTATTAAAAGAAGCGAATTTAGATTTAGAAACGCGAGTATATGAGCGTACACTCACATTAGCCAAAACCAATGAAGCATTAGCGATAGCCCACGAGAAAGCGGAACAAGCCCACCTTAAAAAAAGCCAATATTTAAAAGCCTGTAGCCATGATTTAATGCAGCCTTTGGAAGCTGCTCGTTTGTTTACCTCCGCATTAACAGAACAACAAAATTTATCGTTTGAGCAACAAAGACAAGTAGATAATATTGACCGATCCCTTAAAGCGGTAAATGATTTATTGGCTGATTTAGCCGAAATTGCTCGGTTAGAAAGCGGTAACATTAAACCGCTTGTGGAAGTATTTGCGTTAAATGATTTATTTGAAAATTTAGCGCAAGAATTTTCTGCTCTGGCTATCGAGCAAGGTATTGAATTTAGGTTGGTGGCAACCCATGTGTGGATTAAATCTGATCAACACTTATTAAGGCGAATAATTCAAAATTTAGTGGGAAATGCCTTTCGTTATGCTAGCCCCGGTAAAGTGTTATTGGGTGCACGGGTGTTTAAGGGGCAGGTTTTTATTCAAATATTAGATAATGGTCCAGGTATTCCTTTAGAAAAACAGGAACTAGTTTTTGAGCAATTTACGCAATTAGACACCGCTACTAGTCAGTCAAGTAGAGGCTTAGGTTTAGGTTTAAATATTACTCAATCATTAGTGCAGTTATTAGGACATTCATTAAGTTTACAGTCGAGAGAAAACCAAGGGTGTAAATTTTCTATTTCGGTAGAAAAAGCAACTAAATTAATGATAAAACCAAAAACAGTAATGCCGACAATGAGCATGGGCTTAAAAGGTATCACGGTGTTGTGTATTGATAATGATCCCGATGTATTAAGTGGTATGGTTGAATTACTGTCGGCATGGGAATGTAATATTTTTGCTACTAATTCACGTGAAACAGCATTGCAGGAATTTGCTAACCATCAAAATGAGATTGATATTTTATTAGTTGATTATCAATTGGGCTATCAATCGGGCTTACCAGCAGGTCAACAAGCCGATGGGTTAACCTTAATTTCGGATATACGCCGAGAGTGTCATCATTATATACCGGCGATATTAATTACGGCGACTTCAGAGCAAGGCATTGAGGATAAGGCACAAAATGCCGATGTTGGCTTTATGCGTAAGTTGGTCAAGCCTGCAGCACTTAGAGCGATGATGAGTGCTAAGTTAGCACAGAAGTTACAAGATGATTATGGCTATTAGTGGTGATTGACGATTGAGCTTTAGTTCAAAAGAGCATAATAAATTACGCTCAACACTACACTTAGTTTGACTGAAACCCAGCTTCGGGTATGTCTAATTGAGCAATAGCGATCACCGCTTGCGTTCTGTTTCGTACACCTAACTTACGAAATATTGCGGTAGCATGCGCTTTTATCGTGGCTTCTGAAACATTTAGGTCATAGGCAATTTGTTTATTGAGTAAACCTTGGGCAAACATCATTAATATACGGTATTGCTGTTGAGTTAAGCTCGCTACACGAGATGATATATCACAATTTTCATGATCTTCTTTACTGCGTTCAAATAAGGTAGGTAACCAAATATCACCAGACAAAACGGTCATAATAGCCGAAAAAATATTATCACCAGGCGTTGATTTTGGAATAAACCCAGCAGCCCCATACTTCATTGCTTTGCTAATAGTTAGATTATCCTCATGTGCTGAAATAATGACCACAGGAATGTGAGGAAAGTGGTTTCGTACATAAATAAGCGTACTAAATCCATGAGCACCAGGAATATTTAAATCTAGTAATAAAAGGTCACTGTCGCTATTTTCTTGTAATTGTTGCTCAAGTTCAGCAATTGTTTGTGCTTCAAGCCAGTCAGTGTATTTTAACTTGGGTTTTAATGTGCCTAATAATGCTTGTCTAAATAAAGGGTGATCATCAGCTATTATTATTTTTTGCGGCTGAATCATAAAATAGTTCCTTACTGTGTTATTTAGTCATTCTAACGGAATAATACCAGATAACCAATCGTACTTGTTTTTTATCTGTTATTTATATTTATTTCAGTCGTTTATTTCAGTCGTTTATTTTTGGTGCTTTTGCTAATACAGCTGTTAGTAATTTCCAATATTGTGCCACGGTGGCTATTTCTATTTTCTCATCGGGTGAGTGGGGGAACTTAATCGTTGGTCCAATTGAAACCATATCCCAGTGAGGGTAAACAGCCTTGAATAAGCCACACTCTAAACCCGCATGAATAACCATTATGGCAGGTATTTTACCAAATAGATCTTGATAGGTATTAAGTACCGTTTTCATTATGGTGGAGTCAGTATCTGGTTTCCAACCAGGATACGCGCCACTAAATTCTATATTAGCGCCAGCTAATTCAAATACAGACTGAACGGTGCGTTGTGTTTCTGAACGACCATCATCATGTAAGCTACGAATAAGCACCAATGCATTGAGCTTTTTTCCGCGGGTGTGAATAACACCAAGATTTAATGAGCTTTCTACTATGCCTTCAATATCATCACTCATGCGAATAACACCATTAGGACAAGCATTTAGTGCCCGTAAAATATTACTTTGCGTTACGCGACTCCAACACTGCTCAAAGTCTTCTGGTGAAATTAATAGCATATCAATAGTAGTTTCAATGGCGCTTAAGTTAGCTTTGATGGTCGATAGGTAGTGTGCTAATTCAGTTTTTAATGGTTCTATTTGGCCTTTAGCGATAATAAAGCTAGCATTGGATTCACGTGGAATAGCATTACGCAGGCTACCACCATTAAGCTCGGTTAAGCGAATATCAAACTGATTACTAGCATCAAGCAAAAAACGTACTAATAACTTGTTAGCATTGGCGCGTCCGGTGTGAATATCAACACCGGAGTGGCCACCTTTTAATCCAGAGAGTGATAAATTAAAGGCTTGATAATTTTGAGGAGCGTCTTCAAATACTAATTCGAAACTAGCGGAGCCGTCAATGCCGCCAGCACAACCCATATAAACTTCACCTTCTTGCTCTGAGTCGGTATTAATTAAAATATCACCGTCGAGCCATCCTGCTTCTAAGCCAAATGCGCCGCTCATACCCGCTTCTTCATCGATAGTGACCAACACTTCAATTGGGCCATGAGGAATATCATTACTTGCTAAGACAGCTAAAGCCGAGGCTAAACCAATACCGTTGTCTGCACCTAAGGTTGTGCCATCAGCGGTTACCCAGTCGCCATCACTTTCGTTGATAATATAGGGGCGAATAGGGTCAGTTTTAAAATTGTGTTCAGTCTCGTTATTTTTTTGCGGAACCATGTCCATATGCGCTTGTAAAATAATACCTTGACAACCTTCCATTCCTTGAGTTGCTGGTTTCTTAATAAATAAGTTACCGATAGCATCTTCTTTGACGGATAAACCCAGCCCATTTGCCCACGATTGAATCCAAAGGGATATTTTTTGTTCATGCTTAGATGGGTGAGGAATACTGCAAATTTTTTCAAATAATTGCCACAAATTCTCTGGCTTAAGATGTGATAATGTGCTCATCTGTTTTCCGGAATAATATTGTTTGCTATGGGTTAATTCGGATCATCCATCGCTTGCCCTTCCTTCGACTGCTTCGCGCTCAGGATGAACGGAGTGTTTATCGCTTGCCCTGAGCTTGTTGAAGGGTTACTTACTTGCCATTAAAAATTGCCATTGTTCATTAAAGTCATCGCTCGGTTTTTTATCAAAGCCAGAACGAACATACTGACAAATTTTTCCTTCTGTAAAAGATACTAAAATGTTGGCAAGGGCTTGCTCGCTGATACTAAAGGCTTTACCTTCACGTAATTTTCGTTCACGTAATACTTGTTTAAATTGAGATTCAAGCTTTTCAAAAAATTGATGTACTCTGCTGTGTAAACGTTCATTCTCGCCCATTAATGCATCACCTGACAATATACGACACATGCCAGGATTACGCTCGGCAAAAATCAACAACACATGTAAAATATGATGGCAGCGCACTAGCGTTTCTTTGTGGTCGGTTAAAATCAAATTGATGCGAGAGAAAGTTGACTCTTCAATAAAGTCAATTAAGCCTTCAAACATACGCGCCTTCGATGGGAAGTGGCGATATAATGCGGCTTCAGATACGCCCACTTTCGCTGCTAACTTTGCCGTCGTAATTCGTTGGCCAGGGCTTGATTCCAACATAAGGGCTAAGCACTCTAAAATTTGTTGCTTGCGATTAATTTTTTGCACAGGTTTTTGTGTGCTTTTGAGGCTAACAGGCATAGTAAGATGTTCTCTATTTAATAATTTACAGTAATAATAATTGAATTATATTTAATACTACTTTGCTAAATAATATTGGTTAATTAATAAGACTAATTTTTTGGCGACAATCTGCTTATTGGCTAAAGGTATTTCAGTTTTATCAATAGCGCTAAATAACGTTAGCGCGTTATTATCACTGTTAAAGCCTTGTCCTGATTTTGAAACATCATTAGCGGCAATTAAATCAAGATTCTTGCGCATTAATTTACCACGCGCATACCGTTCTATATTTTGTGTTTCCGCAGCAAAACCAACAATAAAGGGTTTATCGGTTAAACTGGCCACGTCGGCAACAATATCATGATTTTTGACTAACTCAAGTTGCATGGCATCATTTGTTTTCTTGATTTTTTGTTCGGCAATATTAGCAACGCGATAATCAGCTACAGCGGCACAAGCAACAAAAGTAGTGCACTTTTTGGCATAGTTAAGTGCTTGATGATGCATTTCTTCAGCGCTAATCACTGATATTAATTGGCAGCCAATAGGCGGGCTAATAGCAACAGGACCTGAAATCAAGGTCACTTCTGCTCCTGCTTGTAAGGCTGCGTGAGCAATAGCATAACCCATTTTACCTGAGCTATGGTTTGAAATATAGCGTACGGGATCAATGGCTTCACGGGTTGGACCTGCAGTAATAACCCAGTGTTGACCTTGTAAATGTTTATCCGAAAAAAAGTCACTAGTTAAATTGACTAACTCGCTGACTTCTAACATGCGACCTAAACCGATATCGCCACAGGCTTGTTCACCACTACCAGGCCCCCAAAAAGGGTAACCACGCTCATTCAGTGTGACGACATTGGCTTGTGTTGCGACAGCATGCCACATTTGTTGGTTCATAGCGGGCGCAATGGCAATAGGCGCATTGGTGGCTAAGCACAAGGTAGTCAATAAATCGTTTGCCATTCCTGCCGTAATACGGGCAATGATGTCTGCAGTGGCCGGGGAAATAATAATTAAATCGGCCCATTTTGCAAGCTCAATATGTCCCATAGCAAGCTCAGCTTGGGTATCAAGTAAGCTATCCGCAACACCATTACCAGAGACCGCTTGCAAGGTTAGTGGCGTGATAAATGCCTTAGCACCTTCGGTCATGACGACTCGAATGTCGGCACCTTGATCTTTTAATCGACGGACTAATTCTGGAATTTTGTAAGCGGCTATACCACCACTTATACCAAGAACAATTTTTTTGTCCTGAAGAATTTGCATAATCTGCTAATCTTAAACTTATAATATTTACAATACGATAGCATTTATTATGAATGTTGAAAAATAGAAAACACTAATTATACCCATGACCATTCAAAAAACGTGCTGAATCGAGCATTTTTAATGATTACAGATATATCAATTCAAACGCAAGGAAGCCGTGTATGTTCAAACCTGACCCATTAATAAGCCATGAATTTAAAGACCAAACCTTAAAAAATTGGCCAAGTGCGGAGCGTCCGCGGGAGAAGTTACTCAAATTAGGTGCGGTAAGTTTAAGTGATGCTGAGCTACTGGCTATTTTTTTAAGAACAGGGGTGAAGGGTTGTAATGTCGTTGACTTATCAAGACGTTTACTCGTAAATTTTGGTAGTTTAGCCAATGTTTTTCGTGCTGATCAAGATGAGTTTTGTCAGCAACACGGGTTAGGTAGCGCTAAATATGTCCAACTTCAAGCCTGTTTAGAAATGTCAAAGCGTTATTTAGCTGAACAATTAGCACAACAAGGAAGCGTGTTAACTTCATCAAAAGCAACACGAGATTATTTGATTAGTGAACTACGTCATGAAACGAGAGAGGTATTTGCCGTACTTTTTCTAGATAATCAACACCAAGTCTTAAAATTTCAACGGCTATTCTTTGGTACTATCGATGCGGCAGCGGTGTATCCCCGTATTGTAGTAGAACAGGCGTTAAAGCAGCATGCCGCAGCCGTTATTTTGGCCCATAATCACCCATCGGGTATAGCGGAAGCAAGTATTGCCGATAAACAAATAACCGACAAACTAAAACAAGTATTACAATTGGTTGATATTCGAGTGTTAGATCACATGATCATTGCCGGTCCGCAGTGTTATTCGTTTGCCGAAAATGGCAATTTTTATGAATAGTTCAATTCGGTTAGTGATTTAAGTGGGGAGTTAAGTTTTATATTATTCGTCTGTTAATTGATGAGTGATCGAATAAAAAACAAGACGCGTAAATTAAGAAATTATTTGAATCAGATGTTGGTTAAACTTAGTTGGTTTTTGACTTATTTGTTAACAGAACAAACGGAAAAGTATCAAAAAAGTATCAAAAATTCACCTGTGGGATGATTTTTTAGTTTGTATATCTATGTAATCCATTGATTAATGAAAGTTAAAACGGCTTTTATGGGTTTTTGTTAGCTTTTTACGGTTAGGGCTAGCATTCATAATGCAGTTTCTCTATAATATGCCACCTTTTTCAGGATCCCGAGACGACGGTCTTGGGGAACATATAGCTCGAGCTGAAATTAATATTGGAGTACTCACATGTCTAAAATTTGCCAAGTAACAGGCAAAGCGCCAATGGTTGGAAACAACCGTTCGAAAGCAAGAAACGCGACTCGTCGTCGTTTTTTACCTAACCTTCAATCTCACCGTTTTTGGGTTGAGAGTGAAAATCGTTTCGTTAAATTACGTTTAACTCCGAAAGGAATGCGTATTATCGATAAAAAAGGGATTGATGCAGTATTAACTGACATCCGTGCCCGTGGCGAAAAAGTTTAACCTAGCGTTAAATTTTGAAATAATTAAGGAATTATCATGCGCGATAAAATTCGTTTAGTTTCAAGTGCTGGTACTGGTCATTTTTATACTACAGATAAGAATAAAAAGACTATGCCTGAAAAAATGGAAATCAAAAAGTTTGATCCAACCATTCGTAAGCACGTAATATATAAAGAAGCTAAAATTAAGTAATTTACTTTAGCTTTTATTTAAAACCCGGTATTTACCGGGTTTTTTATTGCCAAAAATTAAGTATGATAAAGAGATGCCAATAAAATAGGGCAATGGGTGTTAGCGTTATCTAACTCAGTTGTTTATCAACTCCTCTTAATGAATAAATAGACAGTATTATGCCTGAATTACCCGAAGTTGAAGTATGTCGTTTAGGCATCAGTC
>DPHE01000064.1:63845-72984 GCA_003521815.1 Colwellia sp. | reverse complement strand
CAATTTTGGCTTACATTTTCCTTGTAAAACAGAAGCGACTTTCCAGCCCAGATTAAAGGTGTCTGGCAGTGATGTGTTTAAGCCCCAGCCTCCTTTAGGGCTATGTGTATGGCAGGCATCACCCGCAACAAAGGCGCGTGGAATAAGACCGTCTGGATTACCAATAGGTGTGTCATCAAACCTCTCTGCTACCCGTTGTCCAACCTCATAGATTGACCACCAAGCAACTTCTTTAACATCTAATTTATAAGGATGCATAATTAGCTGTGCTTTCGCTATGACATCTTCAGCTTTAAGGTTAAGATCTGACGCGCGTTGATCTTTGCCCAATAGATCAAGCTCTACATAAAATCGAACTAAATAACCGCCTTCTCGCGGAATAGTCATTACTGCACCGTTTTCTTTTGATTGAATAAAGCTTTTAACTCTAATATCGGGAAAGTCTGTCACTAACAAAAGATCCATGACGCCCCAGGCTTTATTTGCCTAATCCCCTTCTAACGCTATTGACATGCCTTTACGAACAGAACTTCTTGCGCCATCACAACCGACAACGTATCGGGCTCGAACAGTTTCAACTTTAGCCAATTTAGAGTCATCGCTTTGCTCAAATGTAGCAGTGATAGGGTGTGCATTTAAATCTTGGGTGAGGTTAGGATCAATATCTAATTCAAGTAGTCGACGACTGTAATGGGGAACAAGGTGCGTTACTGAGTTCTTCATGCCTTCTAGTAATAACTCATGAAGCCGTGCCTGGTTAACAATGCCATGTGCAAATTCAGACAGACCAATTCTCGCATCAGCAATTTTGTGTGTTCGCTTTATGTTCTCAGGCTTTATGTTATCAGGCTCCCAGAATGTATTCTGGTTTAGCTTGTAAGCTTCTTTTACAATCATTTCACTGCTGTTAAACCCTTCCATAATCTCAATTGTACGACAAGATATTCCATCCGCTCGTCCAAACTGTAAGGGACCATCTTCTAAATCAACGATACACGTTGTAATGTCAGTAAACTCTGATAGCTGCCTTGCCATCGCTAACCCTGCGGGGCCACAACCTACAATTAATACATCTACATCCTTTGGAAGATCTATAATAGGTGGCGTAGCGGCTGGTTCTCGAATTGAATCAGGGATTTGATAGTTACCGGGTTTAAAACCATTTAAATGAAATTGCATTACATAATTCTCCTGAATTATTAATAAACCTTTGTTTTATATTTATTTTTAAAGACTATAAAGGTTAACTATAAAAACCTATAACCCGAAAATGGGGCACTAATCATTCAAGAAAATAACCAAGTAGAAAGCGCTATTGCAAGAATGGATAGTATAAACAAATCAAATTTAGTTCACATGTTAAGCTTTATTTGTTTTTCAATCTAGCTTTATGTAGCTTATTGCCTTAAAAATTATTTGAATGTAAGTTAGTCTTGAAATAGTAAACATAAAGCTAGGTATCGCGAGCATTGCTTTTAAATCAATCTCAGCCTAAGTTACCCTAAGTTCCTTTACGGTTTATTACGTTGGATCAGTAATAGAGTTAATGATCAGTTTAGGATATGTGCATTTAGCGAGACGTTCACAGCTTATCAGAGATAAAGCGTACTACTAAAAACCTAGGATGTGATCACACGCCATAGGACTACTTCGGACATAAAAAAACCGGCTAGTCTTGTTTTAAAAGGACTACCGGTTTTATTGGTATTCTTAGTTATATTTAATGGTGCGGATGGGGGGACTTGAACCCCCACGACCTAAGTCACCAGCCCCTCAAGCTGACGCGTCTACCAATTCCGCCACATCCGCGCACTGTTAAATATATACTGTCTGAACTTGTAAGTTATTTTGCTAATATTGAGGTTAATCAGCTAAATTAAATTACTTGGGTACATCGCTAGCATCATTTTTTTTAACCGGTGCATCAGAAGCTGGTACATCACTGTTTTGAATGATAGTAGACTCAGCACTTTCAACAGGAATAGCATCAGTAGCAATTGTTTGTTCATTTACTGGAGTACTTAAATTATTCCACTCATCAACTGCTTTCGTTTTATTAGCCGTTAAATTACCTAACACTAAGCTAATAACAAAAAAGGCAACCGCTAACCAAGTGGTTGCTTTAGTTAAGAAATTACCTGAGCCACCAGAGCCAAAAACAGTAGCAGAAGATCCCGCACCAAAAGAGGCACCCATATCAGCCCCTTTACCTTGCTGAATTAACACTAAACCAATTAACGTTAAGGCAATAAGTACATAAACAATAATTAAAACTTGATAAAACATTTTTACTTTCCTTTAGCTGCTGAGCAAATCTTTTTAAATTGCTCAACGTGTAAACTAGCACCACCGATAAGACCACCGTCTATATCAGTTTGTGCAAATAATTCTTCACAGTTCGACGCATTCACGCTGCCACCGTATAATAAAGGCACTTTATTCGCCACATTTTCATTAGCTTTAGCTAAAAATTGGCGAATAAATTTATGTGTTTCTTGTGCCATCTCGCTTGATGCTGTTTTACCTGTACCTATTGCCCAAACTGGCTCATAGGCAATAACAACATCAATAAATTTTTCAATACCTACTTCATCAATTACGGGTTGTAATTGTGATGCTAATACTATTTCTGTTTGCTCTGCGATTCGCTCTGCCTCGCTTTCACCAATACATAAAATAGGTGTTAAGCCTGCTTTTAGTGCAGCATTCACTTTATGAGCAATTTGCGTAGAAGTCTCTTTATAATAACTTCGACGTTCAGAGTGACCTATAATAACAAATTCTACAGATAATTCCTGCAACATTTGTGTAGAAACTTCTCCAGTATAGGCGCCACTATCATGGGCACTTACATTTTGAGCACCGACATAGATCGCTTTATCTAATTTATTAACTTTCGCCTGAGAAACAAGTTCATATAAAAAAGGGAAGCTGGGGCAAATAACTATATCAACATTTTCTTGCAGTTCAACAGATGTTAAGCCATTAACTATCGTATTTATTAACGCTAAGCCGCCATTCATTTTCCAGTTAGCTGCAACGATTGTACGTCTAGCCATTTTTATTCCCCTTGCTATTCTTCAATACATTGTAAAATTGTAAAATAAAGCCGCGAGATATTAACCAACATAGGATTAAGTTACAAGTGATAAGTTAAAATCAATCAACTTTCTGTTAATATCTTACTCAACTGCTGTTTTTTCCAACATAAAGAATTAAAACAATAACACTTGTTAACTTGCTAACTTCACTGAGTCAGCAATTTCGTGTGCTAAGCTAGTGACTTCATCAAGTTCAGGACCTTCTACCATTACCCGTATTAACGGCTCTGTACCAGATTTACGTAACAACACTCTACCTCGACCTGATAACTGACTACTCACCTTATCAACACAAGCTTGAACACTTGATGCATTGATAGGGTCATTACCACCAGAAAAACGTACATTAACGAGAAGTTGAGGCAACATGGTCATGCCTTGTCGAAGATTAAATAACGATTCCTTACGCTGACAAACAGCCGTTAGTACATTAAGTGCAGCGATAATACCATCCCCTGTAGAGGTGTGATTTAAATTAATAATATGACCAGAATTTTCAGCACCTAATTTCCAACCTTTTTCTCTGAGCATTTGCATAACATATCTATCACCAACATTACTACGAGCGAAGGGTATCTCAAGCTTTTCTAACGCTAATTCAAGGCCCATATTACTCATCAAGGTACCCACTACACCACCTTGCAAGTTACCTGTTCTTAAATCATTGCATGCAATAATATAAACAGCTTCATCACCATCAATCACATATCCGGTGTGATCAACCATCATTAAGCGATCACCATCACCATCAAGTGCTATACCTAAATCTGCTTTATGTTCTATTACCGCAGCTTGTATCATCGCCATTGATGTTGCGCCGCAGCCATCATTAATATTAGTGCCATTAGGTGATGTTCCCACTTCAATTACAGTGGCACCTAATTCACGAAAAACATTCGGTGCAATATGGTAAGTAGCACCATGCGCGCAATCAACCACTATGGTTAGATGTTGCAAAGATAACTGGCTTGGAAAATTACTTTTACAAAATTCGATATAGCGACCCGCTGCATCTTCAATTCGATTTGCTTTACCTAAATGACCTGACTCTACACAGCCCATAGGCTTATCTAATTCAGCTTCAATGGCCATTTCTACATCATCAGGTAATTTCTGACCGTCTTGTGAGAAAAATTTAATGCCATTATCATAAAAAGGGTTATGAGAAGCACTAATAACAATACCAGCTTCAGCACGAAATGTTTTGGTTAAATAGGCAATGCCGGGTGTAGGCATTGGCCCAAGTAAACCGATATTAATACCTGCAGCAGAGAAGCCCGCTTCAAGCGCCGATTCAAGCATATAACCGGAAATACGTGTATCTTTACCAATTAATACTTTTTTTGTCCCTTGTGCCGCTAAGACTTTACCAGCAGCATAGCCTAGTTTCATAACAAACTCTGGTGTAACGGGATATTGCCCCACTAAACCACGTATTCCATCGGTACCAAAATATTTACGACTAGACATCTTCTATTCCTTATTTGTTATCTCTACTTAAAGTGTTGAGCTTTAATATTTATATTCTATATTGAGCAACCGCTTTTAAAATATTTATTGCATCCACACTTTCCTGTACATCATGAACTCGTATAATATTAGCACCCTGTTGAATGGCAACAATTGCCGCGGCCAAACTACCGGCTAAGCGTTCATGCACCCCTCTATTCAATAAACTTCCTATCATTGATTTACGTGAAATTCCTGCTAATACAGGTAAACCTAAAGATTTAAACTGAGCAAACTGGGCTAGCACTTCATAATTGTGTGCTAATGTTTTACCAAAGCCAAAACCGGGGTCTAACACCAATCGTTTTTTAGTGATGCCTGCTTGTTCACAACAATGAATGCGCTGTGTAAAAAAACTAAGTATATCATCAATAATATCAGTGTATTGTGGCTTTTCTTGCATCGTGCGAGGCATGCCTTGCATATGCATAAGGCATACATCGATATTGCTTTGAGCAACAACCTCAAGGCAACCTTTATTTTGCAAAGCGCGAACATCATTAATCATATCAGCACCATAAATAATGGCTTCGCTCATTACTTCCGATTTTGAAGTATCAATAGAAACATTGATATCAAAACGTGACTTAATTGCTTTAAGTAATGGGATTACACGAACTATTTCATCTTGTACGCTAACTTCAGTAGCACCTGGGCGTGTTGATTCTCCACCGATATCAATAATATCGACACCATTATCAATCATTTTCTCTACTTGTTTTAACGCACTATTAAAACAAGAAAATTGCCCACCATCAGAAAAAGAGTCTGGCGTAACGTTTAATATTCCCATCACGTTAACTTTATTTAAATCATGTTGTGTTGATCTAGGAAATTTTGTTTGTATAACTTGTGACATCATAATTTAATTTTATAAAAGGTTTAATACAATAAAACCTCGATGTTTGTACTAAACATAGAGGTTTTATTTATTTACTATTTATAGTAAATATTTGAAATAACAAATATTTACTATTTAGCTGGTGTATCACCACTTGGCTCTGACAAATCAGGGCTTGATTTATCTTTTACGCTATCTTCTTTTTTATCTGAACTATCATCGCCATTGCTTGAATTACTACTTGAACTTGATCCATGTTCATCCCAACCAGCAGGTTTACGAACATCAGTTCTAGCCATCAAATCATCAATTTGTAACGCATCAATAGTCTCATATTTCATTAGCGCATCTTTCATCGCATGCAAGATATCTAGATTATCTTTGATTAATGTTTCTGCACGGTCGTAGTTACGAGCAATTAGCCTTTTAATTTCTTCATCAATTAGTTTTGCTGTTTCATCTGACATATGTAGCGACTTAGACGAGGTACGTCCTAAGAATACTTCACCTTCTTCTTCAGCAAAAAGCATAGGACCCAACTTTTCAGAAAGTCCCCATTGAGTAACCATTTTACGAGCAATGTTAGTTGCACGTTCGATATCATTTGATGCACCAGTGGATACTTTATCACTACCGTAAATAACGTCTTCGGCAATACGACCACCATATAAAGAAGAGATATTGCTTTCTAAATGCTGCTTAGAATGGCTGAATCTATCTTGTTCTGGTAAGTACATTGTTACACCCAATGCGCGACCACGTGGAATAATACTTACTTTGTATACTGGATCATGATCTGGCACTAATCGGCCAATAAGTGCATGACCTGCTTCGTGGTATGCAGTCATTTCTTTTTCAGACTCTGACATCACCATTGATTTACGCTCAGAACCCATCATGATCTTATCTTTAGCTGCATCAAACTCATGCATACCGACAACACGACGTGATGTACGAGCAGAACATAATGCGGCTTCATTAACTAAGTTAGCTAAATCAGCACCAGAAAAACCAGGAGTACCACGCGCTATAACTTCGGGTTTCACATCGTCCCCTAAAGGAACTTTACGCATATGCACTTTTAGTATTTGTTCACGACCACGGATATCAGGTAAACCTACCGTTACTTGACGGTCAAATCGACCTGGACGTAATAATGCAGGATCTAATACATCAGGGCGGTTAGTGGCAGCAATAACAATAACGCCTTCATTGCCTTCAAAACCATCCATTTCTACTAACATTTGGTTCAAGGTTTGTTCACGTTCATCGTGACCACCACCCATTCCGGCTCCACGTTGACGACCTACTGCATCAATTTCATCAATAAATATAATACAAGGGGCGGATTTTTTTGCTTGTTCAAACATATCTCGAACACGCGAAGCACCAACACCGACAAACATTTCGACAAAGTCTGAACCTGAAATAGTAAAAAATGGTACTTTTGCTTCACCCGCAATGGCTTTTGCTAATAGCGTTTTACCCGTACCCGGCTGGCCCACCAATAAAATACCCGATGGAATGCGACCACCTAACTTTTGGAATTTTGTTGGTTCTCTTAAGTAATCAACCAATTCAGCCACATCTTCTTTGGCTTCATCACAACCGGCAACATCAGCAAAAGTTGTTTTTATTTGGTCTTCACTTAATTGACGTGCCTTAGATTTACCAAAAGACATAGCACCTTTGCCACCACCGCCTTGCATATTACGCATAAAGAAAATCCATACGCCAATGAGTAATATCATCGGAAACCAAGAAACAAAAATAGTGGTTAAGAAACTAGTTTCTTCTGGAAGCTTACCCTTTGCACGGACCCCTTGTTTCACTAAATCATTAATCAAGTCACGATCATAACCACCAGGAATAACGGTTTGATAGCTTTCGCCACTACGTTTTTCACCCGTAATAATGCCATCCCTATCAACATTTGCATTACGAATTTGCCCTTGACGTACCTCGGTGATAAATTGTGTGTAATCTGTTTCTTTTTCAGTGGCTGTATTAGGAGAAAAGCTCTGAAAAACAGACATTAGAACAACGGCTATAACTAACCATAAAATAATATTTTTTGCCATATCACTCAACTTCATGACCTCTTTGGGTTAATAAATTTATTAAAATAATACTGTAAAAGTTTATTGTGACTAATTTACTATAATTCAAGGGCAGTAGCCATTTAACTTTAGTCACAATTTACAACTAGTAACATAATATCTCTTCGATCCAATGACAAACAGTCATTTAAAATTGGTCGCCACTAGATAAACTTCACGAGAACGAGCTCTGGATGACTCTGGCTTGCGAGTTTTAACGTTTTTAAAGACAGTGCGCAGCGCTTTCATAAAGTCTTCAAAGCCCGCACCTTGAAATACCTTAACAACAAAAGCACCATTAGGTTTTAATACCTGATGACACATTTCCAAGGCTAATTCAACTAAATACATACTACGCGCTGAATCAGCACTTTCATTACCTGTCATATTTGCCGCCATATCTGACATAACAACATCAATATTTTTTCCGTTAATACGTTGTAGTAATGCCTCTAGAACTAAATCTTCACGAAAATCGCCCTCTAAAAAGTCAACGCCGGCGATAGCATCCATAGGTAAAATATCACAGGCAATCACCTGCCCTTTATCACCTACAGCCTTGACAGCATATTCAGACCATCCTCCAGGGGCTGCGCCTAAATCAACAACTTTCATACCTGGTTTAATCAGTTTGTCTTTATTATTTATTTCTTCAATTTTAAAGACAGCACGTGAACGTAAACCAAGCTTTTTAGCTTTTTTAACATATTCATCTTCAAAATGTTCATCAAGCCAACGTTGTGAACTATTGGTATGTTTTTTCTTTACCATGTTTATTTTCTACTATTTATAGATATTAGCTGTTAGATAAGGGTAAAATAGCGTTAATTCAAGTTAACAACTATCGAAATTTATTAATGAACCTAAATAAAAAGCAAATCCAATACTTAAAAGGTGTTGCTCACTCACTAAAACCTATTGTTTTATTAGGGAATAATGGCTTAACTGAAGCTGTTGTAGCCGAAATAGATTACGCACTTAATCACCATGAATTGATTAAAGTAAAAATCCCCACTGATGATAAAGAAACTAAAGGGTTAATTGTTGAAGCAATTTGCCGTGAAACTAAATCAACTAAAATACAAGTAATAGGCAAAACATTAATCATTTATCGTCAAAGTGAAGAACACAAGATTCGTATTCCTAAAATATAAATCAACACACGGTAGCGACATGTGAACGTATTGCTACCGTGTGTTGCCTATATTGAATATATAAACTATCTTCATACAATACTTATATTAAGACCACATTTATATTTTTGCTAAAGCGACAACCAAGCATCATCTTCTAGGCTCTATTCCTGCCCATAAATAAGTAAGCATTTAGAAATACACCTTTACCCTTCCTTTTAACGCATAAAACCGTATTAACTTTCATTAATACGGTTTTATTATATTATTTCAGATAACTGAATTACCTAAAAAATATATAGCAAGAAACCGAACAATACAATCATTCAGCTCAACAGAGGAAATTCAAGGTTCTCTATGTTAGTCGCTATTACCGCCTTCAACACGGCTTTTTAATTTCTGTCCCGGTCTAAAAGTCACTACTTTACGGGCGGAAATTGGAATCTCTTCACCCGT
>DPHE01000064.1:59373-63592 GCA_003521815.1 Colwellia sp. | reverse complement strand
TTTCACGAATATCTTCAAAAAACATCTCAACCATTTCTTTTGCGTCGCGCTTGCTCAGCCCAACTTTCTCAAATAAATGTTCTGCTACTTCTGCTTTGGTAAGCGCCATTGCTTAGTCCCTCAGTGATACATTTAACTCAGTTTTTAAGGTTTCTACAACTCGATTTATAACATCTGTGATGTCTTTATCTTCAAGTGTTTTGTTTGTATCTTGTAATACTAGGGCAATGGCAAGGCTTTTATAGCCGCCTTCAATACCTTGACCTTGGTACACATCGAACAAGTTTAGATCAATTAAATAATTTCCGCCAACCTTTTCAATAAGTTGTAGCACTTTTTTTGCATCAACATCCTCTTTCACCACTACTGCAAGGTCTCTTCTATTTGCAGGAAAGCGAGAGATATCACTGGCTTCAGGGATTTTTTGAACTAATATTTCTGATAACAATAGTTCAAAAATTAATGTTCTTCCATTAAGTCCTAATTTTCGTTCTAATTCAGGATGTAAGGCGCCAACATAACCTACTAAAACGCCATTACGCGTAATTTGTGCTGTTTGACCTGGGTGTAATGCGGCAATTTCTGCTTGAGAAAACTCATAATTTGCTGCATCAGCTGTTAGTGAAAGAAGCGATTCAACATCACCTTTAATATCATAAAAATCTGCTGCTGCTTTTTCTATACCCCAGTGTTCATCATTTCGATTACCACCAATAACGCCGGCAATCATGTTTTGTTGACGTACACCATTTTCAGCTGATTCATCCGGAAAAAAACGTAAGCCACATTCAAACATGCGTACTCTCGCTTGCTGACGGTTTTGGTTATAAACAACCGATTGCAATAAACCGGTGAATAAACTTAAACGCATTACCGACATTTCTGACGAAATAGGATGTGGTAACGTCATAACAGCTTCATCTGGATGCAATAAACTTTGTACTTTCGGATCAACGAAGCTGTAAGTGATCGCTTCTTGATAATCACGGTTAACTAACGTGTTTTTAAGTTTATTAACACTAATGTTAGCTTCTTGTTGCTTAACCATTTTTAACGTGGCTTTTGGCGAAACATTTGGTATGTTGTTATAACCAAAAATACGTGCAACTTCTTCGATTAAATCCACTTCAATTTTAATATCAAAACGGTAAGCAGGTACGATTACTTCCCATACTTTGGCACTACCTGAATCTTGCTCACTCACGTCAAAACCAAGGCGAGTTAATATTTCAGATACTTTTTCATCATCTATATGATGACCAATGCGGCCATCTAATTTTTCACGGCGTAAATTAATGTTTTTAGTTTTTGGAATGTTCTCATCTGACTTTGCTTCAACAATAGGACCTGCCTGACCACCAACAATCGCTAATAAAAGTATTGTTGCACGTTCCATCGCATCATGTTGCAATGTTGGATCAATACCCCGTTCATAACGATGTGACGCGTCAGTATGTAAACCGTATTGGCGCGCTTTACCAATAATGGCTAACGGGGCAAAGAAAGCACTTTCTAAAAAGATATCAGTGGTTTCATTCGTTACACCTGAATGTAAGCCACCAAAAACACCCGCTATAGCTAATGCTTTACTTTCTCCAGTTGAGCCCGTATCCGCAATAACCAATGTTTTATCTTTTAACGTCACTTCTTTTTCATCAAGTAACGTTAGTTTTTCATCTTTATTAGCAAAACGAACTGTAATACCGGCATCAGTAGCGCCATCGTCGATTTTAGCTAAGTCAAATGCATGCATTGGGTGACCCAGTTCTAATAGCACATAGTTAGTCACATCAACAACTGGATCAATTGAGCGTGTGCCGCAACGGCGTAGTTTTTCAACCATCCATAACGGTGTTTGTGCACTTAAGTTAATGCCTTTAATAACACGACCTAAATAGCGAGGACACGCTTCTTCTGCTTCAATAGTAATGGTTAACGTATCATCAATAGTCGGTTGTACAGCCGTGATATCTACTTGATTTACTGATTGTGAATTTAAAACCCCGACTTCACGTGCTAAACCTTTAATACCTAGGCAGTCACCACGGTTAGCCGTTAAATCAACATCAATAGTGACATCGTTTAAATCTAGGTATTCACGAACACAAGTACCAATGGGTGCATCTTGTGCTAATTCCATAATACCGTCTGAGCTATCACTTAAACCAATTTCAGATTCACTACACAGCATGCCATTAGAAACTACGCCGCGTAATTTGGCTTTCTTAATTTTAAAGTCGCCCGGTAGTACTGCACCAACAGTAGCAACCGCCACTTTTAAGCCTAAACGGCAATTTTTTGCGCCACAAACAATATCAACCAACTCGCCTTTTTCAACGTGAGCTGAACTATAATCGCCAAGACTAATTTTTGTTACTTGCAGCTTGTCTGCATCAGGATGTGGGCCACATTCAACAACTTCACCAATAATAACGTTACTGAACTCACCAGCAACAGGTTCAATGCCGTCTACTTCAAGACCAGCCATTGTTATTTGATGCGCTAAGTCATCAGATGAAAGTGCAGGATTTACCCACTCACGTAACCAAGATTCACTAAATTTCATTTGTGGTTTCCTACTTGAACTGTTTTAAGAAGCGAAGATCGTTTTCAAAGAATGAACGCAAGTCATTTACGCCATAACGCAACATAGTTAAGCGTTCTACGCCCATACCAAAAGCAAAGCCAGTGTATACTTCTGGGTCTATACCAACACATTTAAGTACATTAGGGTGAACCATGCCACAACCCAGTACTTCTAACCATTTGCCATTTTTACCCATAATATCTACTTCTGCTGAAGGTTCAGTAAAAGGGAAATATGACGGACGGAAACGTATTTCTACTTCTTCTTCGAAGAAATGATGCAAAAAGTCATGCAAAATACCTTTGAGGTGAGTAAAGCTAACGTCTTTATCTACCATCAAACCTTCAACTTGATGAAACATTGGCGTATGCGTTTGGTCATAATCGTTACGGTAAACTTTACCCGGAGAGATAATGCGCAAGGGTGGTTTTTCAACTTCCATCGTACGAATTTGAACGCCAGAGGTTTGCGTACGTAAAACTAATTTAGGATTAAAGTAGAAAGTATCATGATCTTGACGTGCAGGATGGTGCTCTGGAATATTCAACGAATCAAAGTTGTGATAATCATCTTCTACTTCAGGGCCCGCTTTAACTTCAAAGCCTAAATCACCAAAAAAACTTTCTATACGCGCGATAGTGCGAGACACAGGATGAAGGCCACCCAGTGATGTGCCGCGTCCCGGCAAAGTAACATCAATAGATTCTGCCGCCAGTTTTTGAGTGATTTCTTCTGCGCGCAATAACTCACCGCGCTCAGTTAGTAATTTTTGCACGGCTTGCTTGGCAATATTAATCACTTGACCCATTTTAGGTTTTTCTTCTTTGGGTAATTTACTCAAGCCTTTCATTTGCTCGGTAAATAAACCTTTTTTGCCTAAAAAGTTAACGCGAACTTGATCAAGCGCATTTGGATCTGTGGCATCAGCAATGGCAACTTCGGCCTGCGTAACAATGCTATCTATGACGGTGGTATCTAAACTCATGACTTCCTCTAAAACGAGACTGATTTTAATAATAAAATAGGGTTGATTTTACACGATATTCAAGGAATATGTAGGGTAAATAGCGCTTATTAATGAGATCTGGCTATTTATACCCAATAAAATAATGAATTAGTCAATTCAGAGGTATGCAGGGGAAGTTAGCACAAGAAAAATTTGTGCATACTGAGCTTACAATAATTTAATTAAGGTTTGTTCAGGCATAAGAAAAGTTCTTCAATTTTTTACTATGAAAAACTTTTATTATGCCTGTCACCTTTACTATTACCTGCGCTACATCAAAATTAGGTTAATGCCGCAAGTAATGCTTCAACAGGGTGCCTTGCTTGTGCCTCAGTAAAACGTTTTACTTGTGAACGACAAGAAAACCCAGTTGCTAATATTTGCTCTGGTGCTAAATCAGTTAATTTGTGCTGCCAACTTAACTCAAATAATCCTTTCGAATTGTCTAAATTAGATTTTTCATGGCCATAAGTGCCTGCCATGCCGCAGCAACCTACACTAACTTTTTCTAACGATAAACCAAAATGATTAAAAATAGCTAACCATTCATTTTCACTATTAACCAATGCTGTTTTTTCGGTGCAATGAGAAAAGAGTTTAAAAGTCTGCTTTTTATCATTTTCATT
>DPHE01000064.1:49986-59200 GCA_003521815.1 Colwellia sp. | reverse complement strand
ATTGATATTGATATGGGTGTTAATGTTAGAGTTGAGCGTTGTCTCTTTTTTGATAAATGACAATAACCATTCATGTGCTAACAGCACCTTAAAGTCACCCCGCTTATCCCCTAACGTTTTAGCGTATTCATCACGATAACAAAGTACCATCGAAGCATCCATTCCCACCATAGGCATATTTAACGCGGCTATCTGGTTTAAAAACTCACTGCTCGATTTTGCCGTTTTAGCAAAACGCGCTAAAAACCCTTTAACATGTTGCGCTTTACCATTAGGTTTGAACGGTAATAAAATAGGCTCTAAACCGAATTTTCTAATGAGTGCCATCATGCTTTGTACGGTATTAGCATCATAAAATGAAGTAAAGGGATCTTGAACAATTAGCACGTAGCCTTCACGTTGCTTATCAGTCAAATATTGTAGCTTGGTTAAGTCGAAACCCGAGTACCCTGCCTGCTTTACCTGTTTTTTCAATGTAGGTACGCTAAGCAATGGTGTATTAACATAGCCAATGGTTTTTTCAGACAAGGTATCATACGCTTTTAAGCTTAAGATACTGTTAATCAGTTTTGGTGCAGTTGCCATCAACGGCGCTAAAATTTCAACATTAGCCACCAAATGATCTTTTAATGGTCTAGGATAGCGCGAGTGATACAGGTTAATAAAACGACTTCTAAAGTCAGGTACATCAACCTTAATTGGGCATTGGCTAGCACACGCTTTGCACGCTAAACAGCCTTGCATCGCTTCCATTACTTCGTGAGAAAAATCGTCTTTATTGTCAGCTTTAGATAAGAATGTTATTTTGAATTTAGCAATGCTCGTATCAAGTAACTTTTTGATGCTCCAATTATTAATATCTTGCTCAAGCGCTAAAATGTCTACGCCCTGCTTTTCTAATAAACGCAACCATTCACGCATTAAGCCTGCTCGCCCTTTAGGGGAGTGACGTCTATCTTTTGTTATTTTACTTGACGGGCACATTGGGCTGTTTGCATCATAGTTGAAGCATAAACCATTACCGTTACAATCCATCGCGGCGGTAAAAGACTCTTTTACTTCAACTGGAATTTGTCTGTCATAGAAGCCACGTTTAGTGTCATCAACACTAACCAATTGTTCGTTAGAGTCTATTGGGGTACAAATTTTACCTGGATTCATTTTGTTTAATGGATCAAACACGGCTTTAATTTTTCTAAGCTCGTTAAATAATTCTTCACCAAAAAATGCGGGGGCATATTCAGAGCGATAACCTTTACCGTGCTCTCCCCACATTAAACCACCATATTTAGCGGTAAGCTTTACCACTTCATCAGATAACGTTCTCAGTAGTTTTTCTTGCTCTGGATCGCAAATATCAAGTGCTGGGCGTACATGTAACACCCCTGCATCAACATGACCAAACATCCCATAATGTAAATTATAGCTATCAAGTAATTGGCGAAACTCACCAATATAATCAGCTAAGTTTTCAGGAGGTACCGCGGTGTCTTCTGCAAATGCTAACGGTTTTTGACTCCCCTCAGTGTTTCCTAATAAACCCACTGCTTTTTTACGCATAGTATAAAGTTTATTTATACTAACTAAATCAGATGTCACTTGATAACCAATAACACCACCCGTGTTGTCACTAGCAATAGTTTCATCTAACCCTTGGGTTAATAGTGTCACTTGCTCAGCTAATGCATCAACCGTTGTGCCATTAAATTCAACAATATTAATACCATCCATGACTTTATCAGGCACATCAGTGATTAAATCACTGACACTGTGCCAAACAATATCTTGCTTAGCTAAGTTCAATACTTTGCTATCAATGGTTTCAACTGATGTTGCTTTGGCCCTAACTAAAAAGGGAGAATGGCGCAGTGCCGAATCAAAACTGTCATATTTAATGTTAATCAATGTTTTAGCTAGGCTAATAGGGGTTATGTTAAGTTTTGCCTGACAAACAAACGCCAATGAACCTTCAGAGCCTGTGATTAAACGACTTAGATCAAAGGTGTTTTCTTCATTTTGTAAAACATTTTCTAAATCATAACCCGTTAGAAATCGATTTAAACGTGGGAATTTTTCTAAAATAAGTTGACGATTATCCAAACTTGACGCCAATACTTGTTTTGTTATTTGTCCGTGACTGCTGTCTTCTTTGGCTAATAATTGTGCCTGTTCCATAGTCATTGGGGCTGTATTGAGTAGATCGCCATTCGCTAAAACGGACTCAAGAGATAAAACATGATTAGAGGTTTTTCCATACACTAATGAGCCCTGTCCTGATGCATCAGTATTAATCATGCCGCCAATAGTCGCGCGACTAGACGTAGATAAATCAGGAGCAAAGAAAAAACCATGAGGGCGTAAATAGTCATTAAGTTGATCTTTAATAACACCCGCTTCAACTTTCACCCATTTTTCTTCTACGTTGATTTCAAGCACTTTATTCATGTACTTAGACAAATCAACAATAATACCAGGCGTTAAACTTTGACCATTAGTTCCGGTACCGCCACCACGTGCGCTAAATTTTATTTCGCTGTATTGATCTTCACTTGCGGTTTTCGTGAGCACAACAATGTCTTGCCTAGTGCGAGGATTAATTACCAGTTTAGGTAATTGTTGATAAATACTATTGTCAGTGGCAACCGATAAACGTGCACTATAACTAGCATTTATATCGCCTGTAAAACCATTGTTTTTCAGTGACGTGATAAAACGTTCATAAAGAGGAGAAAGGTGCGTTTGATGATCAATACGGGGTAGCATGAATTTTCTTCTATATAAGGATGAATTATGTAAAGTATACCATGAGCTAATTAAATTTTGCGTGGCTTATTAGCCAGAGTAATCAGGTATTTTAATAACATTTTATATTATGACTCAAATAGCCCCCCTACGGGTTATTTAAGAATAGCTGAAACTCTGGATTTAAACGAACGATGACAAGATAATCACTCGCCGATCATTTTTCATATTTTTATTTATTCATTTTTATAACCGATAACTAAATATTAGTTGAAGGTATAATCTGTTTTGAATCTAGCTATATTTCTGCTTCTGATTTATTCACTTTAGCAACACCAAAATATTCCAACACACAGTAAAGACAAGGAATAACAAAAAGCACTAGTAGTGTTGAGGTCGCTATGCCAAAAATAATACTGGCCGCTAAAGGAATTAAAATTTGCGCTTGTGAACTGGTCTCAAACAACAACGGTGTCAATTACAAGTCTTTGTACAATAAATAAGGTTTTCTTAAACTGTTGAATTTAAGTAAGCCTTGCTGCCAACCTTGCTTAATTTCTTGCTGAGTTTTACCTGCTACAATCGCTTTTCGTAATTTATCCGTACCACTGAGTTTGTCCATAAAATTAGCACGCGTAAAAAACATTGTGTTTGTTATTTTAAATGCTTGATGCCACTTAATTATAAAAGATAAGTCTATTCCTTTAACATGACTCTGTCGTAAATCTTGTCCAATAAGCATTTTATTCATTAATTTAGGAGTAGATGCTGCCCCGGGGGTAGAAACAGGCATAAATTCAAAATCTCCTACCGCTATTTTATCATGACCTATTACCTGAAAGGGAAAATTGGTTCCTCGGCCAATACTCACGGGGGTCGCTTCAAAAAAGCCAAGCGAGGAATAAAGATTAATAGCCACATCATTAGGTAAATTAGGGCTTGGTTTTATAGGCAGTGAATAAGGCATTTTCCGTTGATAGTTTTTCATACTAACCACGGTTAAATTAAGATCATTAGTGCTATTAAGCCAGCCTTCACCTATAAACATTAGCGCCAACTCTGCAACGGTCATACCGTGCATTAAAGGTATTTTATGCATACCTACAAATGAAGTAAACTCAGGTTCAAGCATAGGTCCGTCAACAAAAGCACCGTTTGGATTAGGTCTATCAAAAACAATAAAACTCACATCTGCATCAGCTGAAGCTTCCATCATATAATGCATAGAACTGATATAGGTATAAAAGCGTACGCCAACATCTTGAATATCGAAAATAATCACATCAAGATTTGCCATCACTTCAGCTGAGGGCTTCCTGTTTTTACCGTAAATGGATATTAACGGAATACCTGTTTTTTCATCGACACTGGAGCTAAATTTTTCACCTGCATCATAATCACCACGAAAACCATGTTCAGGTGCAAAAATAGCCTGCACGTTAACATGATTAGCTATAAGCACATCGACTAAATGCTTATTAGCTACTTGTGATGTTTGATTGACCACCAAGCCAATTCTTTTGCCTTTAAGCATAGGCAAGTAAACTGTCAGTTGTTGTGCACCAAGAATTATGTCTTTGTTATGTGATATTACTTGCTTATTATGATGATCGCCCGAGGAAGCACAAGAAAAAAACACTAGGAATAACATCAAATAAAGCACCGTTAATTGATTAGATACTTTAATAAAAAAACGACGCATGACATATCCTTAATATTTATTGTTTTGATTACACTGATTGCTTAATAGCTTTGCGTAAAAAGCCTTTATGGTGTAACAAAGCAGCCTTTGCTGTGGCTACATCCAAGCCCGTCAATACCATAAAAGTGGCTAATTTAGTGTTATTATCTGCTATATCTAAGGCCTTTTTAGCTCCTTGATAATCGCACTCGGTCGCCTGCATTACTATCCTCACCGCGCGGGCATAAAGCTTTTCATTACTAGCACTGACATCAATCATTAGATTACGATAAGTTTTACCACTGCGGATCATGCTAGCGGTAGTCAGCATATTAAGAATTAATTTTTGCGCGGTGCCCGATTTCATACGTGTTGAGCCTGTTAATGCTTCAGCGCCAACAATGGCACAAAGATTAATATCATTGGCTTGTGCAAACTTGTCATTATAACTACAACTTAAACCAACAACGGTTGCACCAACAGCTTTACCATAGTTCATTGCTGAAAGCACATAAGGTGTTCGGCCACTGGCGGCAATACCCACTAACACATCTTTAGCAACCAACTTAACCGCTTTTAAATCTTTAATGGCGAGAGATTCGCTGTCTTCTGCCCCTTCAACGGCTTTTTTAATAGCTTTATCTCCACCGGCAATAATACCTAAAACTTGCTGATCACTTACACTGAACGTTGGCGGACATTCCACGGCATCTAATACGCCAAGACGACCGCTCGTTCCGGCGCCAATATAAATTAGACGACCACCCTGAGCGAAAGCATCTACTATTTTATCTACCGCCTTAGCAATTTCTGGAATAATAAGCTTAACTATATTGGCAACTTTTTGATCCTCATCATTAATTTTTTCCAACACACCCGTTATATCAAGTAGATCAATATCTAGCGTATCGGAGTTTTGTCCTTCAGTGGTTATTGTTTTAAGTTCATCAATTAGTGTAGATTGTTTTGTCATTAGCACAGCGCTCATGGTTAACCTTGTCATTTGGTTTTCACTGAATTCGAATAAGAATACATTATTCAAAAATATCATATAAATAACGAATTAAAATAGATGGTAATATCATCATAAATATTAAACTATTCAAGCAATAGAAGCATGATATACTTCAAAAAAATATACTTTCACCAATAGAAACAATCGATGAGCTATCGTTCTAGAAAAACACAAGCAATTATAAATTTATCTGCCTTGAAAAATAACTATCATAAAATTGCTAACTTGGCGCCGCAAAGTAAAACTATTGCCGTTATTAAAGCAAATGCTTATGGTCATGGTGCGATTGAAATAGCTAAAAGCCTCCATTCACTGGTACCGGCTTTTGCTGTGGCATTTATTGATGAAGCCATTATTTTACGTACGGCCGGAATTACGTTGCCTATTTTAATTCTTGAAGGTCCTTTAAATAAGGAAGACTTTGCATTAGCGCAACGGCATAATTTTTGGTTGATGGTACATAATATCGAACAAGTTTCATGGTTAATGCAACAACCAAACTATAAAGAAAAGTTTTGGCTTAAAGTTAATACCGGCATGAACCGATTAGGTTTTACACCTGAATACACCAAAACAATACTAGATAAATTAACCCATGAACAAAAAGAAGCGCTTGTTCTTTGTTCACACTTTTCTAACGCTGATGAAATAGATAATCCGAAAACACAAACACAAATTACTTGTTTAACTGCATTAGCTCAGAAATATTCATGTCAGTTTAGCTTGGCTAATTCTATAGGAATAATTAACTGGCCCCAAAGTCATGCTGACTTTAATCGACTAGGCATCGCTTTATATGGTGCAAACCCAATAGAAATCAAAGACATGCCCATTAAATTGACTCCAGTCATGACGCTACAGTCGACAATTATTTCTTTAAGAAAATTAAGTGTCGGTGAGGCTGTTGGTTATGGAGGGATTTGGCGAGCTAAGCAAGCGTCAGTTATTGCTACAATTGCAATAGGTTATGCTGACGGTTACCCCAGAAATGCCCAAGCTGGCACGCCTGTATTTATCAATAATCAACTAGCTCCGTTAGCCGGACGCGTATCCATGGATATGATCACTGTAGATGTCACTAATTTAGATCAGGTGAGTTTGGGTGACGTAGTCGAGTTATGGGGAGAAAACCTCCATGTTGAAGTCGTCGCGGAGTATATGAAGACGATTAATTACGAATTACTGACTTGCGTGTCTGCACGCGTACCTAAAGTTTATATTGATAAGTAAACGGTGTGTACTCGTGCGCAAGTACTGGGCAGGCTATTTAGAATATTACTTTACATCAGTTCAAGCTATTCAATACCTATGTATTTATGTACTTGGACTGACAAACGCCAATTATTAGCAATACAAGTAGCAATAGCGAGTTCTGTTGCTCTAAGCTTTTGACTAATGGGCTGTAAATATATTGCCGTATTGTCAACCTTGTGCTCTGCTAATAGCTTTTTTAGATCGCTAACATGTTGCTCTGTTGCGATTGGATGCTTTATTTCATTAGCACGCATCATAGCGCTATTTAAAATAGGATAACCACCACGCATATTGATTTTAGGCGATACTGTCACCCAGCAGTTATCTGAAACACGAATGTCAAAGGTACCTGATGTTTCGACTTGCGTGCTATACCCTAATTGTTCAAACGCACCACATAATGGGGTTAAGTCTTCCATACAAGGCTCACCACCTGTGATCACTATATGCTTAGCTTGATAACCTTTTTCTTTAACTAAAGCTAAAATCTGCTCTACCGTCATATCAGCCCATTGTGATGTTTCTTGCACTTTAGTTAACATGATATTTTGACTGACTTCATCACTAAGGTCTATTTGCCAAGTATGCTTGGTATCACACCACGAGCAACCGACAGGGCAACCTTGCAAACGAATAAATATTGATGGCTGACCCGTAAAAGAGCCTTCGCCTTGTATAGTTTCAAATAGTTCGTTAATTTTGTATTGTATCATTATAATTTATGCTTTTGCCTATGGTGTTAATCAAGTAAAATAGTCGTATTGATTATACCTTATTTATTTTTAAGAGACCTTACTATGACAGAAAAAGCTATGACAAAAGAAGGTATACCTGAAAAAGTGGTTGTTATTTATTCCGGCGGCATGGATTCATTTACTGTACTGAATAGAGCACTAAAAGATGGTAAAGAAGTATATGCACTTTCATTTGATTATGGGCAACGTCATGTAAAAGAGCTTGAATACGCTAGTAAAGTTTGTAATTCACTTAACATCCGACATAAAGTGATTGATATCTCATCTATCAATCAATTACTAGCCGGTTCTTCACTCACCGATGATATTGACATTCCAGAGGGTCATTACGAAAGTGAAAATATGAAATCCACTGTAGTGCCTAACCGTAATATGATTTTACTCTCGTTAGCGGTAGGTTATGCCGTGTCTGTTGGTGCTTCACAGGTTTATTATGGTGCTCATAGCGGTGATCATGCTATTTATCCTGACTGTCGCCCTGAATTTGTACAAAAAATGAATGATGTATGCCATATTGCTAATTATGAAAGTGTTGAAATTTTCAGTCCCTATTTAAAGATAAATAAAGCAGCTATTTTAACCGAGGGGCTTAGTATGGGTTTAGATTATAGTAATACGTGGACTTGCTATAACGGCAGAGAAAAAGCGTGTGGTAAATGTGGATCTTGCCAAGAACGCTTAGAAGCTTTTAGCAAAAATAAAATGGTAGATCCAATTGCATACGAGTGAGATACTATTTAATTGATCGATATTATATTCACAAAATTTATATAACCTTATGTCTGACACTTTACCTAATAAGCTCACTTCAGGTGAGCCTTTAAGATCAAAAGCGTATCAATTGCTTGAAAGTGAAACTAGAAAAAATTTCACAGCTAAGGCAATCAACTTATTTTTAATCATTCTTATTATAATCAATGTTATTGCGGCAATTTTTGAATCAGAAGCTAATTATCATGATATTTACCACCAAGAATTCGCTTTATTTGAATTTATTTCCCTATCATTTTTTTGTGTTGAATACTTGTTAAGAGTTTGGTGTTGCATAGAAGACCCTAAATATCGAGGTATCTCAACGATAAAAGCTAGAGCCAACTACATATTAACTCCTATGGCATTAATTGATTTGATTGCCATTTTACCTTTTATTATTGCCTTATTTTTTTCCATTGACTTAAGAACACTGCGTTTACTAAGAGTATTGAGATTATTGAAGCTGACCCACTATTTTAAGGGTTTCAATATTTTCATCAATGTCATCACTAAAGAATTTAAAAGTATTACCGCTGCCATGATGGTAATGATGTTTTTAATTGTTATTGCCGCCAGTTTAATGCATGCCGTCGAAGGAAAAGTTCAGCCTGACGTTTTTGGCAGTATTATTCAATCTTTTTGGTGGGCCGTTGTTACAATGACGACCGTAGGCTATGGTGATGTAGTCCCTATTACAGCCATAGGGAAGGTTATTTCCACTTTTATTATGCTTATAGGTGTTGGTTTAGTCGCATTACCTGCCGCGATGTTAGCGGCGCGTTTTAGTGAAGAATTACATGAACGCAAACAAAAGCTAGATGTGAATATAACCAATGCCTTAACTGATGGTTATATTGATCAAGAAGAGTATCAAGCACTAGAAAAATTAGCCTATCAACTAGAAATAGAACCGGCCGACCTTCAACGTAGTATTCACGTGTTAAAGCAGAGTCAACACGGTAAAAAGTGTCCTCATTGCGGTAAATAGTTTAATGTACATAAAACTTTTAGTGT